>CAJUHL010000018.1 GCA_910586425.1 uncultured Bacilli bacterium | reverse complement strand
CATATCTTTTTTATCTTTTGACCATTTTTAGTCTCACATCATTGACAACTACACAAAAAGGAAGCTTTTTGTTTCCTAATCTTTAATACTGCCACTGTTGTTTACAAGCAATGTACTATATAAAATAAGTACATCTTGATTTTCAAATGTTACTAGATTTTCCATTGCCTTTGTTGCCATATAACGTAAGTCAATCAATGTAATTTTAGAATAAGAAGAGATCAAAAGTGGTGCAAGACTACTCGCATAAGAATCTCTAAATATAATAAGTTCTCTTCCATTTGTTTGATTTGGATTTTGTATTGTGACAAGTGGAGTAGCCCCCGATAAAAATACATCATACGAATCCATGCTACCAAGTTTATCTATATTGTATAGTACATTCTCTTTTTCATAATTGGTTACAATCACTTGTTTTAACTCTTCATTTTCTAAATAAATTAAATCATCTGGTTTTAACTGTAAAGCAGCCTGCCCATAATAAACACCATAAAACGGAGCATATTTCTTTTCTGTATAAGTGACATCCCCTTCAAAGCCCAATCTACTTCCTAGTCGTTTCACTACTTTTTGCAATTTTTCTTGACGCCAATGTGTATCAGTACGATAATAATCTTCTAATGATAATACATCCCTTAACTCAATATACTCCATATCATTCATATTGTCCATTACTGTTTGATACAAACTTTCGTAATCTAAATTCAAATAAGTAGAATCATCTAAATAATAATTTTTATCTGGAATAATACTATAGTATACTTTATTATTTAATAAATACTTCTCTTTTAACTGATTCATTTTTTCAATAAAATGGTTGATAGAATCTTCATTATTGGGATATTCACTTTTGAAAATGGAATTATCTTTTATTAATATTTTGTTATTATCTAACTGTTTTAGCACATCAAACACAACATGAGCTTTTAAAGAACGAAATGCATCCCTTAAAACAAATTGATCCAATGCATAGCGTTCCATAGCATCCATAGCATCCTTATTTTGAATTGTACTCCAGGTAATTTCGGGAAACGTTTGATATGTTCTTCGTTCACTCCAAGATACCTCTTGATCAGGAGCAATGAAATTCCATAGGAAAAATCCTCCGATTACAAACACAAAAGAAACTGTAATTAATTTTTCTTTCATAAGTCACCTCAAAATCTAAAGTATAAAAATGGATTAAACGATGCATCAATTAAAAATGCTGTACTTATTAATAATAATAAAATATAGTAAAGTGGTTCTAACCATACACACCATTTCCAATTTTGTATTTTCTTGATACCATTTGTCAAAATTGGAGTTGCAGCAATCATAGAAATCAATAATAAAATACCATAGCTTCTAAAATAATATAATGTTTCTACATTGAAAAGAGGAAGTTTCCCAAAATCAAATAAATGTTTAATTTGCATAAATATGGCTTCCATATTTTCCCCACTAAAAATAACAAAACTAATTAAGACCAAAAACAAAGTATAAAAATGAGCAATTATTTTATGTTTTTCCAAAAAAGACTTCAAGCAAATTTTTTCAATAATAAGTAATACTGCAAAATAAAGGCCCCAAAAGATAAAATTCCATGCTGCTCCATGCCAAAAACCAGTACAGAACCAAACAATTATGATATTACGAATCCATTTCCATTTGGATACGCGACTACCACCTAGTGGAATATAAATATAATCTTTGAGCCAACTCGACAATGAAATATGCCATCTTCTCCAAAAATCGGTAATAGAAGAAGCAATCAATGGATAATTAAAGTTTTCCAAGAAATGGAAACCAAACATGAGTCCTAGCCCAATGGCCATATCGGAATATCCAGAAAAATCAAAATAAATTTGTAAAGTATTAGCAATGGTTTGGAGCCATGTAGATAAAATCGTTTGATTGGATATTTTAACCAAGCATACACAGAATTCTCCCAAAAGATTTGCAATTAATACTTTTTTAGCAAGACCTATCGTAAAACGCCCTACACCTTTTGAAAACAATTCATATGAATGTGTCCTTTTATTGAGTTCAGATTCCACTGTCTGATATCTTACAATTGGTCCAGCTACTAATTGTGGAAATAAAGTGACATAGGTTGCAAAATTAAGCAGATTCTTGCTATAAGAAACTTTCCCAAGATATACATCAATTACATACCCAACGGTTTGAAATGTAAAAAAACTGATTCCGATTGGCATAACGATTTGAAATAAGGAAATATGACTAGAAAATAATTGATTGATATTTTGAATCATGAAGTTGGTATATTTAAAGTAAAATAGAAAACCAAAATTGACAAATAAAGATAGTACCAACAAAATGGTAGCTTTTTTGGTATGCAATTTTTCTCCAATCAATTTTCCTATAAAAAAGTTAAATCCACAAGAAAATAACAATATCCAAATGTAGATGGGTTCTCCATAAAAATAGAAAAATAAACTAAATAATAATAAGACAAGATTTTTATATTTGCTCGGAATTATAAAATAAACAAGCAGTAAAATTGGTAAAAAATAATATAAAAATATAATGCTAGAAAAAAGCATAGAAACCTCTCCTTAAGAAAAAGTCTTCTTAAGAAGACTTATTTTAAATTTTCAAATCCTTTTTTGATTTTATCACCTAAATTATCAGATAAAATTACAATAATTAAATCCCCTTTATTTTCTACTACAACGTTTTCAACGCCAACACAAATCCATTTTCTAGGATTTACATTTTCCTTAATTTGTTGTTTTAATTTTTCAATGTCTGCTCCTTCTTTTGCTCTTACAAGTACAACAGAGTATGCGATAGAACCAGTCATTGATTCTGAAGCAAGTGCTTCTTTGAATTCAATCTCTTTGCTTCCTAAATAATTTTCAACATTTTCCTTTGTTACTTCTCTATTCTCTAACATCATTGGAAATTCTTCTTCTGGGATATCCTGATAAATTTTAGTCATTAAATCTGATAGATTTCCCTCGATATTCTTGTTTCCACATCCTACCATAGTAAGACACAACATGAATGTTGTTCCTAATACAAATAATTTTTTTAACATTTTTATTCTCCTTTACATTTTAGATAGTGTTGATATTCACCATTTTGATAAATTACAATTGCATCTTTTTGATTTTTAATTTGATAGACAATTCCCCCCGGAATTTGTTCTTTGGTATGTTTTAAGTCTTTTTCATGATAAATACCTATATATTGATAGCATTCCCCTTTATATTCTATCGTATTTAAGTTCGAAGCCCGCATCACTGATAACCCATTTGGTTGATCAGTTGTAGGATGACTTATCATCATGAAGAAGATTGCGGCCACTGTAGTGGTGAAACAGGTCCCAAATATCCAAATTTTGTTAAAACCCCTTTTTTTCTTTGGACATAAAATATGTGCTAGCATACGCTGTTTTTCGCATTCGGTGGGAAGAATCTGGTCACATGATTTTTGAAATTTTTTATTGATCACGAAAGTTCTCCCCCTATCATTTGCTTCAATCGTTCTCTTCCACGAGAGAGTAGTGTTCTAATGGTTGTATGTTTTTGATTTAATATTTTTGCGATTTCCTCTGCTCTATAACCCATATAGTAATACATATAAATTACAGTTTTGTATTTTTCTGGTAGTTGTAACAAAGCCTCTAATGTATGATCGACTTTGTCAATATTTCCAAATTCTGTGATTAATTCTATGTCTTTATTTTTTCTCCACCAATGTTTCAACTGATTTTTGCAATAATTGGATGCGGTACGAATCAGCCATGCTTTCACGTGTTCTTCACTTTGAAAGGCTTTTTTTTCACTTAATAATTGAATAAAGGTCGTCTGTACTGCATCCTCGGTATCAGCTTTATTTTTTAAATATAGAAAACAAATTTGATACACCATATTCACATACTGATTATAAAGACGAGTAATCTCTTTGTCTGCGCACAACAAAGAGCCCTCCATACTCTCCACTCCTCTCATATAGAATACAATTGAATGATCCAAAATGTTGCACTCAATTTCATAAAATATGAAAAAATCAATCAATACGACTGATTTTAATTTACTTTGGTAACTCGTACGGGTTTCGAACCCGTGTATACTGCCTTGAGAGGGCAGCGTGTTAAACCACTTCACCAACGAGTCATTTTATAGTCTTTCAACTACATATCTAGTATAACATAACTACATGAAAAAGCCAAACATTTTTAGTCCTTTATTCGGAAATTATATTCATAAATATCTTTGTTTATAAGAAAAATAGTACAATTTTTATATTATGGATAGCAATTTGTACTTACCTAGAATTATCTGTTGCATATTTTATAATAGAAAGGATGGATATAAAGTGAACTGTTCAAATAATAATTGTGGTGATCCATGTGATCGCGTATATCAAGATGCATTAGCAAAAATTAAAGCTGATGAAAAAATCTGTGGTAACGTGGCCGGCATAATTAGTGCAGCTGGGTCTACAGGGCCAACTGGACCGACAGGACCTCAAGGTTTACAAGGAATCGCTGGACCTACTGGACCTACGGGTGCAACTGGGCCTATGGGACCTGCGGGAGGACCTACTGGACCTGCAGGTGCAACTGGGCCTACGGGTGCGACGGGACCTCAAGGTCTTCAAGGTTTACAGGGAATCGCTGGACCTACTGGACCAACTGGTGTAACTGGGCCTACAGGTGCGACAGGACCTCAAGGCCTTCAAGGTTTACAGGGAATCGCTGGACCTACTGGACCAACTGGTGTAACCGGACCTACAGGTGCGACAGGACCTCAAGGTCTTCAAGGTTTACAGGGAATCGCTGGGCCTACTGGACCTACGGGTGTAACTGGGCCTACGGGTGCGACAGGACCTCAAGGTCTTCAAGGTTTACAAGGAATTGCTGGGCCTACTGGACCTACTGGACCAACTGGTGTAACCGGACCTACGGGTGCGACGGGACCTCAAGGTCTTCAGGGTCTACAGGGAATCGCTGGGCCTACTGGACCAACTGGTGTAACCGGGCCTACAGGTGCGACGGGACCTCAAGGTCTTCAAGGTCTACAGGGAATCGCTGGGCCTACTGGACCAACTGGTGTAACCGGGCCTACAGGTGCGACGGGACCTCAAGGTCTTCAAGGTCTACAGGGAATCGCTGGGCCTACTGGGCCTACTGGACCAACTGGTGCAACCGGACCTACAGGTGTGACAGGACCTACTGGACCTCAAGGTCTACAAGGAATTGCTGGGCCTACTGGACCTACGGGACCAACTGGTGCAACCGGACCTACAGGTGCGACAGGACCTCAAGGCCTTCAAGGTTTACAAGGAATCGCTGGACCTACTGGACCTACGGGCTTGACAGGAACAGCAGGAGCAACAGGAGCGACTGGTCCAACAGGCGTAACTGGACCTACGGGTCCAGCTAATGGATTAAATGCCTATGGTGGTAAATACAGTAATACAGCTCAAACTATTAATTTAGGTATAGGAACACAAACAGAAATAGGATTGCCAACAGCAATGCCTAACTTAAATGTTACTTATACGCCAGCTAACAGCATTACTGTAAATCAAGCAGGTACTTATGAAATTAATTACTATAGTAATGTATCCGTTGCACTTGGAACAACGCTTACTCTTGCTGTTCGTATTAACGGAACAAATATCCCATCAACAGTGATCTCTAGAGTCTTATCTGTTGGTGTAGGCTCAATTTATAGTGGTAGTACCCTAGTAACCCTAGCAGCAGGAGATGTTGTTGATATGGCTTTATCTGCTTTATTAGCAGTGGGAGTAACTTTAGGTACTGGTGTTAATGCTACATTAAGCGTTAAAAAAGTAAATTAATCCTAATCAAAAAACACCTTCACTGGTGTTTTTTATTTTTTATCCCATTTTACGTTTCCGATTTGAAGTAATATTCGTAATAACAATGAAAAAGATTGAAAAACATCCTAGCATACCCATATTAAACAAAATTGGTTTTAACGATTCTATATTCAATTCCTCTATTATTTTTAAACACTCATTGGTTTTAATATACCAATAAGAGGGCAAAATATGGGCGAGTGTTAAAACAGACTTTGGTAGCCATTCCATTGGTACAAAAGAACCACATAAAAAACTACTTCCCAGTGCGATCACATTAACTATTCCACTAATGGCATTTTTATTTTGAAGCAAATTACCAATCAAAAAAGCAATCGTTAAAGCACATATTGTAAATAAAAAAGAATTAATCATATAGAAAAGTCCATGAATGCTAAACATAATATCACCAATTAAGAAAAAACTAATGAGAACATAGAACATCCATAAAGTGATAGCAAATAAACTATTAGATATCAATAAATTACGATTGAATTTAACATAAGAAGTACTACTTATAATTGTCCTTCTCTTAACACCTTTTTCTTTAAAGCTAGATAGAATAAAACAAACAATATAAATACACCCTGCTAAAATACAATAATTTGTAAAGTTATAATACGTCGTAGCTTGTTCTAAACGACTTACATCTAACTTGGATACCACTTGTACTTCTACTTGTTTTTTTAATGTATCTTCTGTCAAATCTATGATTTCTGTTTCTGAAGCTGCTATTTTAAGGTAGAAACGGGCGACTTTCAAATACCGTTCTAACAATATTTCTGCAAGACTTGCTTGATAATCCCCTGTACTTTTTATTTCAATCTGTGGATCTTTTCCTTGTAAAAAATCATCTCCAAAGTTTTTTTGAATCAAAACAATGTAATTCACGTCACGATAAAATAATGCATCATCTCTCGCATCCTCTTTTACGTTGACTTGTTCACTATTTTCTTCCATATATTTTACTAAACTTTGCGTAATTCCTTCTTCTTTGTCTTCATTTATAATGAGAACACGTGGTTTGTTTGCTACAAAAGAAGTTCCATTTCCATTGCTTTTTAAGCTAAAACCAGCAAAGAAAACTAAAATAATCGTATATAATATTACTGTTCCTTTATATCGGTATAAAACTTTGAGAAACGTTTTAAATACTGTCATACTTTTGCCTCCTTAAGTAAACAATTGATAATGTAATCATGAGGAATGCAAACAGCAGTAAACTAACTATATTATAGTAAAAACGATCAAACGTATCATAGTAATATAATGCATAAAAACCATCTGTAATCATACTAGCAGGATTGATTTGATTGATAATTGGAACATTTTTATCAATGATATATTTCATACTAATACCCATCATTCCCGATAAGAAACACCCCAGCATCGTTATCGCAATAATAATACCTGTTTTAGTATTTTCATTTACCTTTAAAATACTCGCGACGGCTACACCGAGAGAAAGGCCTGCCAAACTACCTGTAAGAGCAAGTAAAATAATATGAAACAAATGATTCCCATAATCGACTTTTAAGATAAAAATCGTGTAGAAAAATAAAAGAGAAAGGCCAATCAATTGTACAATATAACTAGCAGCTACACTACTGAAAATTAATTTTCCTTTAGAAAGTGGACTAATGGCGATTCTTTTTCCATTCGCACTCATATTGGCTAATATCTGATTTATGGCAGTCATTCCCAAAATCCCACCATAAAGAGCTGCCATCGCAATCAAAGTGTAAAACTCAATCATAGTATAACTTAAATGGGAATGTGTAGTATCTTTGATGATGGTTTCTACATTCAGCAGTTCATTGAGTTCTTGATTTAGATGTTGATACCATTGCGGATCATTTGGGATATCAAAATTGTTTGAGAAATGGTCTTCTAATTTCTTTTGTAACCACGCATTGTATAAAATTTCTTGTTCTGCAATTTCTTCGACTACAGATTTGAAGATTGTTTGATTCATTCCACTTGTTTGTACAACGATCTGTGGAGTTTCTTCTAATTTAAAATAGCCAACAATTTTATCTTTTTTGAGTAATTCTTTGGCTTCTTCTTCATCGGTGTAAGTAATATTAAACAGGAAATTGGGATTATTTTTATCACTTAAAGAGGAAAATGTTTGTTTCCAGATAGGACTATTTTGGTAATGTTCATTTTCGATAATTGCAATTTCCATTTGATGAAGTTTTTCACTTTTTTCAATATCTTGAAATGCCATTTGAAAAAAAGTTCCAAGCAATATTGGAAAAGCAAATGTCCAGAAGATAAGTACTTTATTTTGAAAGAGAGTAATAAAAGCATATTTGAAATTGTGTAACATCAGTCTCTTAATTCCTTTCCTGTCAACTCTAAAAATACATCATTTAGTGTTGGCCTTTCTGAATAAATCTTACTATAATGAAGTCCCATTCCTTTCATATAATCGATTAGTTCTATTAAATTATTCTTTCCTTGTTTATACGTAATGAGTAACCGATTGTTTTGGTAAACAACATCTTCTACATTTTTAAGATTACGCATTTGCAGAACTTGATTTTCTTCTAATCTTATATCTTCTATCGTGACTTTTTCTTCAATGTGTGCTAGAGACTTTAGTTCCTCTTTGGTTCCACTTGCAATAATACGACCTTTATCCAAAATGAAAATACGATCACATAGGATTTCTACTTCCTCCATATAATGGGTTGTATATATAATGGTAGCTCCTTCTTTTCTTAAGGTTTCGATTCCTGTTAAAATATGATTTCTACTTTGAGGATCAACCGCAACTGTTGGTTCATCTAAAATAATCAATTTGGGTTTATGAGCAATCCCGCAAGCGATGTTGAGTCTTCTTTTGAGCCCCCCTGATAATTGTTTTGGATGAAATTTTCGAAACTCTTCTAATCCTACCAAATGAATGGCGTCTTCAATATAGTTTTTTCGTAAATTTTTATCTTTGATATAAAGACCACAAAAATAATCGATATTATCATACACATTTAATTCTTCAAACAAAGCAAGTTCTTGAAAAACAACACCAATTTGCCTTTTGATATCATAGGCATTAGGATGCATCTCTTTTCCAAAAATAGAGATACTTCCGCTATCATAATTGAGCAGAGACAAAATACAATTGATGGTAGTTGTTTTACCACTTCCATTAGGTCCTAGTAACCCTAAAATTTCACCTTCATGTACTTCCAATGAAAGATTATCAACCGCCATTAGTTGTTTGTATTTTTTCGTTAAATGTTTCACTTCAACTATATTTTTCATGTAAACTCCTCCTTTATTCATATTAGCACAATTTCCCATAAAAATAAATTTTTTATTCTATTATATTGATTCCCTTTGCTACTCATACTAAAATTGATTAATATATATTTAGAAAGTGAAAGTTAAGTGAAAAAATATGATGTTCAAAAATAGAACAGAAAAACAACTCTAGAGAAATAGAAAGAAAACAAAAAACATACTCTGGGCATGCTTTTCTTTATTGATAAAATTTTTGAAATCGTTTTTCAATTCTTTCTTTTCCAAGTAATTTTAATAATTCATACAAATCTGGGGTCATGGAACGTGTCGTTAAAGCTACACGAATCACAGTACTGATATCAGCAACACTTCCTTTATAAGCTTCTGGCTTTTCCTTATATGCTTTCATATCTGCCGAATATCCTAATTCGGTTGTTAACGCTTTGATTTTTGCAAACCAAGTATCTTTGTCATCCTGCTCATCATAATATTTTTCTAAATATGTTTTTAAAATTTTTGAAATTTCATTTTTATCTTTGATCTTCCCAAAATCATAGGTATCCATTTGGGCAAATAAATCATCGTACATATAACAAATTTCCTTTAAAATTGATGCATAGGTCTCATAATCTTTTCTTGGTTTCTTTTGAACTCGCTCAATATTGATGATTTGTTTAAAATATTCTGGATTTTGTTCGATTAAATTTTTTAACTCTTCTGAATATGTTTTTGACCACTCATAAGCTTTTTCATATAACGTTTCTTTGGTCATTCTAGAAATAATATTTTTAGAAATATTGTTTAATTTTTCTAAATCAAACAAAGCTCCTCCAGATGAAGACATTTTTTTTGCTTGAAAATCAAAATCTAAAAAAGTTTTATCTGGATTGGCAGTACGCCACTCTTCATAATTGGAATTGATAATGGTCATCAATGCTTCTATTACTGCTTCAATTGGGTATCCTTTTTCCATATAATAGCTCATTAAAGCCTCTGGATCTTTTCGTTTGCTAATCTTACGTTTGATTTCTCCATCTTGTTTTAAAATCAAAGGGGTATGAATATATTTTGGAGCTTCCCATCCCATGGCTTCAAAGAGTTCAATATGAACCGCCACAGAAGGCAACCATTCTTCTCCGCGTACAACATGTGTTGTATGCATAAAATGGTCATCAATAATGTGGGCAAAGTGGTAAGTTGGAAGTAAATTATCAGATTTCATAATGACAATATCTTGATCATTTTGATTCAAATATAATTTTCCCCTGACCATGTCATCAAACCAAAAACGGTCATCAAAATTTCCATTTGAACGAAAACGAATGACATAAGGTTCTTTGTTTTGAATTCTCTTGATAGCTTCTTCTACCGATAGATTACGACAAGATGCATATTTTCCATAATATCCTGTACGCATTTTGTTTTTTTCTTGATTTTCACGCATTTGATCCAAATGATCTTTCTCACAAAAACATGGATAAGCTCTTCCGATTGCAATTAAATGTTTAATACCTGCATGGTAAATTTCTTTCCGCTCACTTTGAATATATGGGCCATAATTTCCTACAGTTTTTCCCTCATATTCATATTCATCAGGTTCCATTCCATAATAACGTAGCACTTCCATTATCACTTCTACTGCTTTTTCTACTTCTCTACTTTTATCGGTATCTTCATTTCTTAAATAAAAAACACCACCTGATTTTTTTGCCATTACAAAATCAATTAGGGCAGATAGAAAATTACCAATATGAACAAACCCTGTTGGAGATGGGGCAAACCTTGTTACCATTGCACCTTCTTTTAAGTTTCTTGCTGGATATTCTTTTTCGTAATCCTCCATCGTTTTTGTAATATTTGGAAAAATTAAGTTGGCTAAATCTTGATTGGTCATATCATCATGCTCCTTTGTTTCATATTCACATTTTACTTTATTTCATTGTTTTTTTCAAGTGGATTTAAACGTTTTATATTAAAAATGGGTTACCTATGTGATTGTGAGTTCTTGAAAAGTTTTGGAATTTGACATAATCCCAGATTCAATTATCTATATTAGTATAGAGGATGTGAGTAATATGTTTTTAAGGTTTATTCGTTATTTATTTAAGGATTTAACTATTTTTACAGCAGCTTATTCCAATCAAATTTTTCCAGACCCTTTATCCAAAGAGGAGGAAGAAAAATATGTAGAACTTGCACAAACAGGTGATAAAGAAGCTAGAAATTTATTGATTGAACATAATTTGAGATTGGTTGCACATATTGTAAAGAAATATGAACATAGAAAAGAAGATGCCGACGATTTAATCAGTATTGGAACCATTGGCTTAATTAAAGGGGTCGATAGTTTTTCTTATAAACATGGGACACGGATTACAACTTATTGTGCAAGATGTATTGAAAATGAAATTTTGATGTATTTTAGAAGTGATAAAAAAAATAGTAAAAACATCAGTTTAAATGAACCTGTGGGTTTTGATAAAGATGGGAATGAAATATCTTTCTTGGATATTTTAAAAACACCAAAGCCTGATTTTGCATTAGACATCCATAATCAAAATAACATTAGTTTATTAAAGGATTATTTTAATGTATTAAATGATAGAGAAAAAGAGATTATTACAAGGAGATATGGTTTAAATAATACCAAGGAAGTCACCCAAAAAGAGATTGCAGAGGAAATGGGAATTTCAAGAAGCTATGTGTCACGTATTGAAAAAAGAGCTCTTACCAAAATGTTGCGAGAATTCATCAAAAATAAAAATCATACCTTTTAATTGGTATGATTCTTTAATTTAATCCATGTATTTGTTCATTGATTTCATCATTTGATTGACTTGTTTTTGACTAGGTGTTCTACCCATCTGGGTCATCATAGCTTTAATCATTTGTTCATTGATAGGCGGATTTTTCTTCATGTACTTTTTCATATAATTGCGAGCTATAAAGAAGCCTACAACCGCACCTGCAATAAAGCCAGCAACTACCTTTAATATATCTAAAAATAATTCCATATAATCTTCCTCTCTATTTCTATTTTACTAAATAATATGTATTGTGACAACTAATATTGATACTTCTTGTCAATTATTTCCTGGTATCATTTAGAAAATCATCAATGGTCATAATTTTATCGTCTATTGTTTCTAAAGAAATATTTTCTTTTTCAATCACTGTTTCCATTGATTCTTGACTCATTACTTTGACCTTTGGATAAGCAGCTACCATTTCTTGTTTGGTTATGATACTACCTGTTGCATATCTATCTCCAATTGGAAGTTCTGTTAATTTGATTACTACAAATTCATCTTTTGTTTTTAGCACAATCGATTCTTTATAGCCGAGAATAAAACTATTCAAAATACGATATGGATTGGTTTTGACCTCTCTAATCATTTGAAGTCCTTTACGTGCCCTTGAAGTTTTCTCAAATTCTGTTAATTTGATACGCTTTCCGGTTCCTTTTTCTGTAATAATGGTTACATATTCCATGTCAGAATCAAATAGATGTCCAGATACAACAGTATCATTTTTAAGTCCGATTGCTTTGACACCACTTGATTTCACACCTGTCACTGGTACTTCACTCGTTTCATACCACAACCCATATCCATTTTTAGTGGTAACGAAAATATTTTCTTTCATTTCTTTGGTGACTGTAACTACTTGGTCATTTTCTTTTAATTTAATTGCTGTGAGTGGTTTTGAGTATCTTTGAACCTTAAATTCAGGAAGAAGTGTTCGTTTGACCATTCCTTCTTTGGTAAATATTGTAATTATTTCTTCTGTTTCAAATTGATATACTGGAATACTTGTGACAATGATTTCCTCTGATGAAATGGCAACCAAATTACTAATGTGTTTGCCAAGTTCTTTCCATTTTAAATCGGGTAATTCATGGACTGGAACATATAGATAATTTCCAAGATTGGTAAATAGTAATACGGTATCTGTAGTTGACATTTTGGCTTTTAAAGTAACATAGTCTCCTTCTTTGACTAATGTTTCAATACTCTCATCATAGCTTCTTAAAGAAACACGTTTGACATAACCTTCATGTGTCACTACTACAATGCAATCTTCTTTACTAATCATTTTAGTTGTATCGATTTTGATTTCTGTAATTTCATCTCGAATTTCTGTTTTTCTCGAAATTCCATATTCATTTCTAACTTTGCGTAATTCTTCTTTCATAACCGTTTTTAATTTTTCTTCGGAAGCTAAAATGGATTCCAATCCTTGAATAATCAATAAAAGATTTTTGTGTTCTTCTTCTAAAGCTGTCACATCTAAATTGGTTAAACGATACAATTGTAAATCCAAAATAGCAGTTGCCTGTTCCTCTGAAAAAGTAAATTGGTTTACTAAATTTTCTCTCGCATCTACTTTATTTTTACTTGCACGAATCGTTTTAATGACTTCATCTAATATGGAAAGGCAACGAATGAGTCCTTCTACAATATGCATTCTTTTTAAGGCGTGATCCAAATCGAATTTTGTTCTTCTTGTAATCACATCTTTCTGGTGTGCGATATAAGCATCTAGGATGGGTAATATACCCAATGTCATTGGTCGTTCATTCACGATTGCAACCATATTATAATTATAAGAAATTTGTAAATCCGTATTTTTGAACAAATAATTAAGTACGAGTTCTTTGTCGGCATCTTTTTTCAAATCAATGACAATTCGAACTGGACATTCTCCGTCAGATTCGTCTCTTACTTCAGCAATTCCATCGACTTTTTTATCAATCCGAATCTCATCCATTTTTTTACACAATAATGCCTTATTGACATCAAAAGGAATTTCTGTAATGAGAATTTGTTCTTTTCCTTTTTCTTTTAAAAACTCCACTTTAGAACGAACAACTATCTTGCCACGACCTGTTGTAAAGGCATCTAGAATTCCATTTTTTCCTTCGACGATTCCTCCAGTTGGAAAATCTGGACCTTTCACAATTTCCAAAATGGTTTCTAGTCTACAATTGGGACTATCGATTCGTTTGATGGTTGCATCAATTATTTCTCCTAAATTATGGGGTGGAATATTGGTTGCATATCCAGCGCTAATTCCGTTGGCACCATTGACAAGTAAATTGGGAAATTTAGCAGGTAGAACAGTTGGTTCCAGTAAGGTATCATCAAAATTCCAAGCCATATTTACCGTGTCTTTATCAATATCTTTTAATAGTTCATTGCTGACTTTAGAAAGTCGTGCTTCCGTATAACGCATGGCAGCTGCCCCATCTCCATCCATGGAACCATTATTTCCTTGCATATCAATATAGATGGTATTTTGTTTCCACCATTGACTCATACGAACCATAGCTTCGTAAATACTAGAATCTCCATGGGGATGAAATTTACCCATGATATCTCCAACACAACGTGCTGATTTCACCGTTGGTTTATCATAAGTATGTTTTTCTTTATACATGGAATATAAGATTCTTCTTTGTACAGGTTTTAATCCATCTCTAACATCTGGTAAAGCACGATCTTGAATAATACTTTTGGCATAACTGCCAAACCTTTTTTCCATAATTTCTTCTAAAGAATAATCATATATTTTTTTTAGTACTTCTTGCATACTATCACCTTGTTCATTATAGCAAAAAAAAAAAGAAAGTGCAAAGATTGCTTTGAAAATAATGTTTTTAGGATTACGCAATCGATATCATTTGTTTTTGATAGCCTTCGCCTATTTCTGTTTTTTCAACGTATGGATATAGTGATTTAATTGCATTTACTTGATAGGTATCCTGACTTTTGCTTACAATATTGACTACACAGGATAGTATATGCAAGACAGCCAATTCTTCTTGTCGTTTTTTTGCTTCATATTTTTCTTCCTTTGGTTTTGGATTTTCTAATTTCCATTGTTTTCTTTGTATTTCTTCTTTTATTTCTACATATTCATTGAGTGCCTGAAATTCTGGACACTTTGTTAATGGATTTTTAGATACTAATATTTCTTTTAATATATAAAGGATACTTTGACCCCCTATTCTATTCATAAGATCCATTTCAAGTATCTCTTTATGTTGTTTTATGTATTCTATTTTTTGAATTTGTTTTTTTTGTTTTAAATAAGCATATAATGATGGATAGCCAAAACAATCCTCTAATTTTTGACCAGATATCATAATTCCTTTGACGATGTATAAAATGGTTTGCCCATCTAGTCTATCCAACATGATTTGACTTAATATATCATCATATTTTTCTAAAAATTCCTGATTTCGATTTTTATTTTCTGTTTGCATAATTAGCCTCCTTTTCGCACATGGTTCATTATATGATATTGGTTATGAAAAAATTGTCGATTTTTGTCAAAAAAATACCAAATGTTTCGTTTGGTATTTTATCATTTTGCTATCTTTCACTGGTAAAATGGTCTTCTAATGAGAATTGTACATTTTGTTCAATCCATTCTTTTCTTGGTTCTACTTTATCACCCATCAATACACTTACACGTTTTTCAGCCAAAGCAGCATCTACAATATTTACTTTGATTAAACTCCTTGTTTCTACATTCATCGTAGTTTCTTTTAATTGCTCTGCATTCATTTCTCCAAGTCCTTTATATCTTTGTGTAGTGGTTTGTTTGCCTTTGAATTTTTGCAAAATAATGGTTCTTTCTTCTTCTGTATAGGCATATTCAGCTTCTTTTCCACAGGAAATTCGATATAAAGGTGGCATTGCAATATATAAATGTCCTTGTTCAATTAATGGTTTCATATAGCGATAGAAAAAAGTGAGTAATAAAATTTGAATATGGGAACCATCCACATCAGCATCTGTCATAATAATAATTTTATCATAGTTGGAATCTTCTACGGTAAAATCGCTTCCTACACCAGCCCCTATGGTATGAATTAATGTATTGATTTCTTCATTTTTTAGAATTTCTTCCATTCTGGTTTTTTCAGTATTTAATACTTTCCCACGCAGTGGCAAAATGGCCTGAAATTTGCGGTCCCTTCCCAATTTAGCAGAACCTCCAGCAGAATCCCCTTCGACTAAAAATAGTTCATTTATTTTAGGGTTTTTACTTTGGGCAGGCGCTAATTTTCCACTAATCGCATACTCTTTTTTATTTTTATCTTTTCCATTTCTAGCTTCGTCTCTTGCTTTTCTGGCTGCTTCTCTTACCATTTTACTTTTGACCATTTTATTTAGAATATTTGTGGCAATTTCTTTATTTTCTTCTAGAAAAAATTGTAGTTTTTCAGAAACAATACTTTCTACTGCGTTTCTGGCAACTGGCGTTCCTAATTTGCCTTTGGTTTGTCCTTCAAATTGAAGCAAATTTTCTGGAATTTGCAAGCTTATAATAGCAGTTAATCCTTCTCTGGTGTCTGGTCCTTCCAAGTTTTTATCCTTACTTTTTAAATATCCATTCGCACGTGCATAATCATTAAAGACGCGAGTTAAAGCCGTTTTGAATCCCACTTCATGTGTTCCTCCATCATTGGTTTTAACATTATTTACAAATGATATGATACTTTCTGAATAGGTATCAGTATATTGGAAAGAAACTTCTACATTGATTTTTTCTTTCATGCCTTCAAAATGAACCGCTTTATGAAGTGGTGTCTTATCTTCATTTAAATAATCGACAAATGCTTCCAAACCATTTTCATAGTGGAACACTTCTTTTCTTCCATCTTCTTGATTTTCAACTTCTATTGTTAATCCTTTTAACAGAAAAGCACATTCTTGCATTCTTTCACAAATGGTTGAAAAAGAAAAGTTAGTTGTTGAAAAAATTTCATCATCTGGTAAAAATCTTACTTTGGTTCCTGTTTTACTTGTTTTTTCTAGCTTTTTTAAAGGAACCACCGTTTTTCCACCATTTTCAAAGCGAATATAATATTCATATCCGTCTTTTTTGATATTGACTTCCATCCATTTACTTAATGCATTGACAACAGATGCACCTACTCCATGGAGTCCTCCTGATACTTTATATCCACCAGATTCAAATTTTCCACCAGCGTGTAAAACAGTATAGACAACTTCTGGTGTACTCATTCCACTTGTGTGTTGTCCAACAGGAACACCACGTCCTTCATCTTCTACACTGATACTATGATCTTTATACATTATAATTTTTATTTTTTTACCAAAACCATTGATGACTTCGTCTACACCATTGTCAACAATTTCCCATACCAAATGGTGAAGACCTCTTTTATCTGTTGAGCCAATATACATACCTGGTCTTTTTCGTACTGCTTCAAGGCCCTCTAATATCTTTATTGAGCTTTCATCATATTTTGCCACTTTTATCACCTTGTACATTATATCAGAAAAAAAAAGAAATATCAAAAGTATTTCTACTATGCTTACTTATTGTATATCTTTTCATTTGGTTTCTTTTTTCACAATTTTGTTTAAAATAATTTAAAGTATAAATATAAAATTTTCGAATTTTGCTACCTAATTACTATTTCACCATATTAAATAATAACATTAAAATGCAAAATCTAAACTAATACCAATCTTATTCTTCAAAAATTTATCTATCCTAACACCTAGTGTTATAGAAATCTTATATAAAGTCATAAGTGATATATTATTTCTATCATTAGCCGACTCAATACGTTTTAGATGATTAGCTGATACATCTAATATTTCAGCAAGCTCCATCAATTTTACACCTTTTTCATTTCTATATTTTGTATCTTACATTAATTTCAAATTAGATAACACCCTTTTTCTGGATGTTTTTTATTCATTCAAATTGCACTTTATGAAACTAATTTTTACTTCTTCATTTCTCATAAAATAGTTAATTCTTAATTGTCATCTACAAACAGATGTTTATTAGTTCCTAAATAGTTTTTTACATAATATTTTCTTTGTTCATCATGTAATTGTGTAATCTTAAATTTTCCATCAATATCATGTAGATAAAAATATAATAGCTTTTCTTCTTGCTCCACCTTAATTAAACTCATGATATCCCATGTTTCACCTTCTATTTGATAACATGGAGCATATAGGATTTTTTCCCATTCCCATCTAGTTAGAAACTTTGATAATAAATAACCCATATAATAATTACTATCATAGTATCCACTAATTTTAGTACTCATATTTATTAAATCTTTTATCCAATTAAATTTATATAAAAATGTATCATAATTAAATTTTTCATTTTCATAAGAACTTATTTTTGATCCTTAAATTGGATTCTTAAATCTCTTGCAAGAAGTTCTACACATTCATTCATATATACTTTTTTCAAATATCCAAGTTTTGTATCTGTATCTACCAATAACGAATGAAAAGATGGGCATTCATTCCTAGTGATATACTTTCTTGTTTTATGACCCATTTTAACACGTGTCATATCTGCTCCACAGGTCGCATCTGCCTCTAATTCAAATTCATCTACCTGAAATATGAGAGACCTGTGCTTTCCAGCCGAAAGTATATTACTCTTGATGCCAATCATTCCAAGTAATTGCTGATAAAGATCACACCACGTAGAACAAATAATACGAAAATCTTCTATTTGATGCAAGTCAATCATCGCATTATAAATTTGATCCTTTGTTTCAGAACTACCATATAAATATCTAAAATCATACTGAAATAATTGACAAGTTCGAAGATAAAGATATCTTGCTTGCTCGAATAATGTTAAGGTTTTAGAGAAAGAAGCTAGCTCTTCACACATTTGTTTTCTTAAATCCATTGTCAACACTCCCTTTAGACAAAAAAAAAAGAGGGTTTCCCCCCCCCCCCGTTTACAAATAGCAAATATGTATATTTCCTACTCACAAACTATATTATGATTTCCCTTTGTCTAATGTTGCCTATTATAGCAGAAAATGCAATCTTGTCAAATTTTACACAAATTCTAAATTTAAGATTTGATCCAAACAATCAATAACTGGATATCCTTTACTACTTAATTTAGGAGAAAAACGAACTCCGATTCCACCTTCTTCTGTCCATTCTTTTAAATTACCTACAAAATCATCAATTAAAATAGCGCCCTTTGTATGAACCATTTTGGTTTTACTAATTTTTCTAGGTACAGGAATAATCGTAATATCTTTAAAGTATCTTCTGATATATTTTACTTTTTCAATTGCCTCATCCAATGTAGTAACATGTGTTAAAATACTCACTTCAAAAAGATGACTTTCAATAATTTTTTGAATGCATTCGATACTATTATTGATGACTGGTACTTTTTTCAAAAAAGATTTCCAATCCAACTCACTATAAAATTTACTCATATTTTCAGAGTTAATTTCTAAACCTAACTTTTTTTCTACATACTCATATGGATAGGTAATTGTATCTAAAATAACACCATCAAAATCAATATATAACTGTTTCATATCCATCACCTTAAATTCATTATAAGCGAACATTTGTTTTGTGTCAATAGAAAAAGAAGAAAATTTATTCTTCCTCTTCCTCATCTGACACAATAGAAAGTTCCTCCATATCATCGTCATCTATTTCATCATCAATCACTTCATCCATGTCCTCTTCTTCTGATTCCTCTATCGCTTCTTCTTCCTCTTCTGTCTCTTCTACTTCTTCTGTTTCGTCTTCTTCATCCATAACCAGTTCAACCGAATGACGATCACGAATATCCCATTCATTGTTTTCTAACAAAACAAATCGTTTATCAATGGTAAGAGAGGTATAATAGTCCCCTATTTTAGCAGCATATTCTTCATCACTATATCCCAGTAATTTACAAATTTCTTTAAATATACTAGGGGTATTCATAGATTTTCCATTTTCTTTTAATAATAGATAAGTTAAATCTGTATAAGATAATAGTTCAATTTCTTCTATTGGCATATCATTTAATTTCATAAAATTTCCTCCTACTGTTTTCATATCATACTATGCATGAAATCAAAATATTTTACATAAATTGTGGAATGTCAATTGCAATTAAATACAACAATTCTTTTAATATATTTTTGGTTAAGTTGAAAAGGGATAACCAATCATTTTTTTGTTGCATATCTGTAAGTCCTTGAATACGGTTATTTTGATAAAATGTATTGGCAAGTAAGGACAATGTATAGATATAATCCACTAAAAGGCTTGGCAATCTTTCGCTAAAAGCACTTTGTAAAGCCGATTCTAATTCCAATAACTGTAACCGTAACTTACGGTCATCGCTATTATAAATTTGTTCACTTATTTGATGATCAAAAGACATATTTTCTAATACTTTCTGAATTCTTAAATAAGTATATAAAATATATGGTCCTGTTTTACCAACCACACTTGAGAATTTACCAATATCAAAGATATAATCTCTTTCACGGTTGTTCTGCAAATCTGCAAATTTTAAAATTGCATTAACAATTTTATCAATATCCGACTCTTGCATATCTTTATTATCTTCTTTTTGGCTTAAGAAAATACCTTTTATTTGTGCAAATAAATCATCTAATTTAGGAGCAGTTCCACTTCTTGTCTTAAATGGCTTTCCATCTGTTCCATTGATGGTTCCAAGTCCTAAAAATTCTAGTTTAGTATCTTTTGTAAGTCCACTTTTACGGCAAGCTCTAAATACTTGTTCAAAATGTAACGATTGGCGACTATCCGTAACATATAAGATATAATTGGGATGGTATGTTTCCATTCTTTCGTAAATTGTTGCCAAATCAGTCGTTGCATATAAATAAGCTCCATTGCTTTTTTGATAAATCAAAGGAGGTAATTCTTTTGCGTCTGTTGGTTCACTGACTGGTATAATTTTAGCACCTTCACTTTGCTCTATAATGTGTTTGAGTACCTCTGTAGTAGCAGGAATATAAGGATAGCTATCACTTTCCCCTTTCCATAAATCAAAGGATACTCCTAGATAATCATAAATACGCTTGCAATCGTTTCCAGAGACTTCTTTGATTTTTTGAAACAATGCTTGATATTCCGAACTTCCATCTTGTAAGGCTTTGGTAATATTGGCACATTCTATTTTTATTGCTTCATTCTCTTTACAAAGACTGCTCATTTTCGGATAAATGTTGTCTAAATATTCCAAAGTAATGTCTTCTACCTGTTTGTTATCTTGTAAAGCACCATAAATAACTTGACCAATTGGTAATCCATAATCACCTAAATGCACATCACTAATGGTCCTATGTCCCATATAAGCAATGATGCGTTTCATCGATTCTCCTACAATGGCAGGTCTTACATGCCCGACATGAAGAGGTTTTGCGATATTAGCGCCCCCATAGTCGAGTACATAAGTATCTATCCGAGAAGGCATTTCCATTCCAAATTTTTCTTCCTGCATCATTCGATTGATTTGTTGGCTGATGAATGCATCACTTAACGTCATATTAATAAAACCAGGATTGGCAAAGGTAACTTCTTTAAAATAATCCTGACATTTGGGACTTTTTTGAAGACAAGCAACAATTTCTGTTCCAATTTCAATCGGACTTTTCTTGTATATTTTCGCAAGGCGGAAACAATCATCACACTGATAATCACATAATTCTTTGCGATTGGATACAATTACTCTTACCTTTTCATGGTAGCCCAATGGTTGAATTTGTTCTTCTAAAAATTGTTCTAATTGTTTTGTTATCATGGTATCACCTCATATATTAACTGATAATAGAATTCTTTCGGTGGCTCATTACTAAATGTCATCTCATATTCCAAGACTATTTTGTTTCCTTCTATCTGTAGCTTCTTTGTATAGACTCGAATAGGAAAGCTCATATTGACACTCTTTATATCATAAATTCCATCGGTTGTCAAAGAGGGGATAAAACAGCACGCGAAACAATCTTCTTGTTGCTTACGTTTCATGCGAATTTCGTTTTCCATTATTTTAAGAACCATTTGTATTTCTTTGTCTTGATAAACAATTTGATTTCCATTTCGAATTCCTGTGGTTTCTATCCTATGTTCTATATTTTCTGTCTGGTTTTTTAAAAGCGCATGAATGTTTATTTTGGCCATGGAATCCCTCTTTTCCATTTCGTTAGTCATTATAACATACTTATTCTCTAAATGCACTATATTTTTTTCTTTTTTTATTTGTCATTCTTTTTTGTTTATTTTACAAAATAAATTTGCAAATTTTTCCATATTTTTGTTATAAATTTTCTTTTTTTTAGAATACTAAAATTAGAGGTGAACAAAATGAAGCGTATCAAAAAAACACTTAAAGTATTGGGTTTCATCTGTCTTTTTTTATGTACTATTTATATTGGACTTTTTGCTTATGCGAAATTATCGAGTAAGTTGCCGATTCATTCTGCCAATCAATTTTATTTATATGATAAAGATAATAATTTATACAGTGGAACCAATAAGGATTGGGTTAGTTTAGACCAAATGTCAGATTATATCATCGAAGCAACCATTGCGGTGGAAGATAAAAATTTTTACAAACATCAAGGATTTGATATTTTAAGGATTGCGAAAGCCATGATGATTAATATTTCAAGTGGCAAACGCCTGCAAGGTGCGTCTACCATTACCCAACAATATGCCAAAAATCTTTTTTTAGATTTTGATAAAACGTGGTACCGAAAAATTGAGGAAGCTTTTTTGACAATGCGATTGGAAGCACATTACAGTAAGGATGAAATTTTAGAGGGTTACTTAAATACCATTAACTATGGTGGTATCTTTGGAATTGAAAATGCAAGTAAGTATTATTTTGGGAAAAGTGCAAAGGACTTAACACTTGCAGAAGCATCTATTTTAGCAGGTATTCCAAAGTCCCCTTCCCATTATTCACCGATTGCCAATGAAGAGAAAGCCAAAAGTAGACAAAATATTATTTTACAAGCGATGGTCAATAACAACTATATCACTGAAGAGGAAAAAAAAGAAGCATTTGAAATAGAGCTTACCTATATTGGGAAAAAGGAAAATGAGGATATCCCCACCCTTATGTATTATCAGGATGCTGTCATGAAAGAATTGAAAGAAATTAGAACCATTCCTAGTTCCTTTTTAGAAACAGGTGGACTTAAAATTTATACCAATTTGGATATGGAAGCACAAAAAGATTTGAATGAAAGTATTGCGAAAAATTTAGAAAGTAAACCAGATTTACAAGTGGCGTCTGTTATGATGGATCCAAATAATGGAAATATTCTTGCGATTGCAGGAGGAAGAGACTATAATAAGAGTCAATTCAATCGTGTGACCAGTTCCGAAAGACAAGTAGGTTCTACAATGAAGCCGTTTTTATATTATACGGCTTTGGAAAGTGGTTTTACAGCGTCCACTACTTTTACCAGTGAAAAAACCACTTTTACCTTTTCAGAAAATAAAACTTATAGCCCTCAAAATTATGCAGAAACTTATGGAAATAAACCAATTAGTATGGCAGCTGCGATTGCCTATTCTGATAATATATATGCAGTCAAAACTCATCTTTTTTTAGGAGAAGAGGGACTAGTGGAATTTGCTTCTAGACTTGGGATTGCTTCTGATTTGGAAGCCATTCCATCACTGGCTTTGGGGACAGAGGAAATCAATATCTTGGACATGATGAAAGGATATGCCTCTTTTGCAAATGAGGGTTATAAAATAGAACCCCATTTTATCCGCCGAGTAGAAGATATGAATGGAAATGTATTATATGAATATAAAGAAAAAAAAGAAACCATTTTAAACAAAAGTACTGTTTATATTTTAAATGAATTACTTGCCAATTCTTATGCGAAAGAATTGATTGATTATAATTATCCGACTTGTATTAATATCGCACCGAAGCTAACCAAAACTTATGCGGTGAAAACAGGAACTACCAATACCGATCATTTGATATTTGGATATAATAAAGATGTTATTTTAGGGATGTGGGTTGGATATGATGACAATAAAGAAACTGAAGTTAGTGATGGAACGCTTATGAAAAATGCATGGGCAGATACGATGGAAAGTTATTTAAGAGAAAAAGAAAATAACTGGTACAAAACGCCTTCTAATGTCGTAGGTGTCTTGGTAGATCCAATCAGTGGAAAACCTGCAACAACAGATACAAAAAATAAAAAGATATTTTATTATATCAAAGGAACACAACCCCTTGCAGAAGACAATGATTTGGAAGCCGCTTTTGCGGAAATGAATGGGCAATAAGATCATGTGTGGGTGTATTTATGGAATATTTAGTAATGTTAGTGATTCTAATTTTGTTTTTAGGTTCCAAAACAAAGACTAAAAAGAAAACGCTTGGCAACTAAGTCAATAGCGTTTTCTGTATCAATAAATAGAGACAACGCTTAACACACGAAAGTTATACGTATCTCTTTTTGATTGTATCAAATTTCTTCCATCTGTATATATTAGACTAGATTTTTCTGTTTGGTGCAAGTCTTCAATTTGAAATTTTTACAAAAAAAAGGTTTATTATAGAACTTTATTAAAAACACTTGATTCCTGTTTTTGAAACTTGCAAGTGTCTTTTTCTATATAGAATAATCATTCAACTATATTTAATTGCTACCACATCAAATATATTTTTATATTGTATTTATGATTTCCATTAAATCTTTTTGCAGTTCTAATGCAATGGACTTGTTTATTTCTTCTGATATGAGTTCATTATTTGATATTATTCGGATGCCAATGCATGGAATATCCCACTTGTTGCACGCAGTATAAGTTCCAATACTTTCCATATCCTCACATAAATTATGAAATATTTCGTGTATCCAAACGATACGGTCATACTCTTTATTCGATGCATCCCCACTGCCTAGTATACCCTTATATATTCTTTTCTTACTATGTATTCTGAAGCCTCTTTCTATTGTTTCAACTAATTCTGGATTCGCACTTTGAATATCTAATGCGCGCTTATTCGGAGTCCACTCTAATGGATTAAATCCCTCTCCTTTCTTTTTTGTAGATGTTTTATACGCATTTATGTTGCAACACTTTTCACCTATAACAATGTCTCCTATACGTAAATCCTCTTGATACGCTCCAGCAATTCCTTGATTAATCACAATATTTGGATGGAAATTTATAATTCCAATACAGGTGGCAATGGTAGTAGAAATTGCTCCTACTAAAGTTTTTGATACAATAATTTTATTATGATTGACTTGCCCCTCATAAAATTCATATCCAGCGATATATTTTGTTTTCACATCCTGTAGGTTAGCTATAATATATTCTATTTCAATATCTAAAGCCCCTTGTATTAAAATAACTTTTTCATAATTCATACATTTGATTCTCCATCTATTTTCATTAATAAAATTGTTTTTTCTTTTCCATATTGTTCTGGATCTTGGGATGATTTTACTGCAATATACTCTTCAAATGTGTTCATTTCAAAATTTTGTAGTAATGTGATAAACTGTGGTTCCTTTAAAAAAGGAGTAAAGCCATCACTATATACAGCAACAATATCACCAAATGATAGTTCTAATTGTCCACATTGTATAAAGAAACTGGCAGATTCTTCCCCCGTCAAAGCACCATACGAAACACATTTTCCCTCTTTTATATTACTCAAATTATTTCTATAATCTCTTCGCACAATCACCCTTGCTTTTGGTAAGTGCCAAGGTATCCCAATGGTACGAATATAAGGATCACTATACTGCTCTTTGTCATCCTCCGTTTGAAATTTAATTTTTCCTGCTTGGTTATATACAATGATACCACAATCACAAATATAGGCATAATCTAATTTATTTTCGTTTATTTGCACACAGGAAGCAACGGCTCCATAATAGTCATTTTGTAAATAGTCACATTTTTGAATATATATATGATTTAACTTTAAAACTGCCTGATTACATTCTATTAGTCTTTCTTTTAACGTCCCTTTTGTATGCGCAAAGGTTTCGACTATCATACGAGCTGCCAGTTCTGCGCCGCTTGGTCTTGGGTATTTTTCCATTAACAGTTCAAAGGAATACTCTTCTAGATTCGAAACACCAGTCGGATCTCTTGTAATTCCATCAGCTACAATCATTTCATGATTATTCACATAAAATTGATCTTCTATTGGAAAATTATAATTTTTTGTTTTTATATTCTCAAATGTTTTTGCACATAAAATCATTGACAATTCCACCTTTTTCTATTTATTCACTTCTATATAGACATTAACTTTCCATTCCCTATCTTAATTTATTTTTCGTTTCTTGCCAAATGTGCTTTTACTTTTTCTATTAATTCTTTTTCATTTTCAGCAATAATTGGGATATGGTCTACAATTACAAAGCTTTTGCTTCTTCCAATGCCACAAAAATTTTGACATCCAATTTGGATTTGGACATTTTGGCCCATTTCCTTTAGCTTTGGAACTAATGTTTTATAGTTGGTTCCTTTGCATCTATCACATATTTTAAATACCATCTCTATTCTCCTCTAAAATCGTTACAATATCGCCATTTTGTAATTGAAAAGCATTCGCATCATCTGTATCTAGATGTAATTCAAAATAAGATTTTTCACTAACTTTCAAATGAACATGACTTAATATTCCACCTTTTTCACCCATTACTTGCACATGGACTTCTGTATATCCTGTTAACCCATACAGTTCCATTTGTTTGGGCGTTATATGAATATGGCGACTTGCTATAATACAACCTTCTTCTAACACAACAGTCCCTACTGGACCAACAATAGTAAGTGGAGCACTTCCCTTCAAATCACCTGAATCACGAATGGGTGGATGAATTCCCAATTGATAGGCATCTGTTTTAGAAATTTCCACTTGTGTACAAAAGCGAAGTGGTCCTAGAATTCTTACATGGTCGATCTGGGCTTTTTCAGTTTGAATCGTTACAGTTTCTTCTGCTGCAAATTGTTCCGGTTGATGAATCGGTTTTTTCTCATGTAATAACGCCTTTTCTCCAAATAATGCTTTAAAATGTTCCTCTGTCAAATGGATATGACGTGCGGATACCCCTACACTTACCTTCATATTGACACCTCTTTTATTTTACCTATATAAATTATATCATAAAGTCCATTTATTTTCATATCCTTTAAATGAAAGGAATGGTTAAAATGAATAACAATAGCTATTTTGACAAAAGTGTATTTCCAGGACAACCAATTTATACTGGAAGTGGAATGGCAGTTCCCAATCAAACAACAGCACCAAACTATAGCACACAGATGCCTCTAGAACAATCTTATATCGAAAATATATTGAGACTCAATAAAGGAAAACAAATTCATGTCCATTATACAGTTCCTGATTCTGTTGAATTCAAAGATCGTGAATTTTCTGGAATTATAGAACAATCTGGTCGTGATCATATTATTTTAAGTGATCCAAGTAATGGGAAATGGTATTTACTGCTTATGATTTATGTAGATTTCATTACCTTTGATGAAAAAATCAATTATAGTCCTGAATTTATTCCAAACAACTAGTAATTTTCTTCTATCTTTGATATAATAACTTCAGGTGGTTATGATGCATTGGATTATATATGTTCTCATTGTTTTTATTGCAATCTGTATGTTGTTAATGTGGTATATTAGTATCTATAATCATTATCAAAGTTACATTATTCGTATGAATGAAGCAGAAGCATTTATTGATACTACCTTGCGGAAACGATTTGATTTATTGAATAAATCAATTGGAATTATTAAAACTGCAAGTGATAATAAAAAGGAAGAGGTTTTAGAAACCATTATTGCATTACGTTCTAAAAAACTTTCCAATTTTGAATTAGACCGTGAATTATATGAAGCAATTAATGAATTTCATCAATACAAAGAGAAATATCCAGATTTAAAGAATAATGAGTCATTTTTAAAAATTGAATTAGGATTGTTTGAGTCGGAATCAGAGATTGTTGCGGCTCGTAAATATTACAATGATATTATTACAGATTATAATAAACTAGTTCGTTCTTTTCCCTCTAATGTGGTAGCCAAATTAACTGGTTATAAAATCAAACCCTATTTTGATGGAAAAGATATGAATGATGACATAATTCAAGATTTTAAACTATAAAAGAGTCAAACGACTCTTTTATTTTGATTTGCTTTTTGAATGACATATCCAATCACAAATAATAAAATAACACTTCCTCCAAAGAAAATATAAGTATGATTGTTTTCTTTTGGAGAAGAGGCAACTACCTTACTTTCTTTTTGTAGTTGAATTACAATTTCTCCATCTTTAGAATAAAGATAATTTTCTCTTGCATACCGAGCCAAATATTCTGGATCTTTTAATTTTTCAATTTCTGTTTTTAGGTTTTTTTCATCAGCTTTTAAAGAAGTTAGATTTTGGGTTAATTTTTTCTCTTCTTTTTGTAAATGGAAAATACTGGTTGTATAATAGGCTAAACTAAAAACAAAGTAAGCAATGATACCAATTGAAATGGTCCCAAAAAAAAGCAATCTTCTTCGGGATGCTTTTGTAACTCTTTTCCTTACCATTTACATCACCTATTCTAACAAAAGTATATCATTTTTTCTTATGAAGTGCAATCTTCTGTATTAAAAAGGTATGTATAAAATGTTCGAAACAAAATCCAGCAATAATCATGAGTGCGGAATAAGGATGAAAAATACCCTCATTTACCCTACGGATTCCAATAAAATATAGGAGAATTCCTCCGATTACAAATAAAAAAGTTGCTGTGATTTTGTATCTTTTTTTTTCATGGTAAATCAATTTATAGTTAAATGTCAAACAAGCGGAAAAACAAATGCCAAAGAGAAAGGAAAACAGTAATGTTTGAATTTGAATTTGTAGTGTCATTATTTGAATAATTTACTAAACATACTGTCCTCTTTCTCTTTTTTTCCAGTTCCTTCCATGTAACTAAAACTATTGACTTTTCCTTTGATGGAAACATTTCCCTGATAAGTATCTAATTTGATAATTTCTAATTCTGCGCCTTTGATAATAATAAATCCCATGTTTGTTTCTAATAAAAATTCTTCATCATCAAAACTCTCAATTTTTTTTACTCCAGTAATCATTATGTTTTTGCGTTCGTTAATCGTAATACTATGATTCGATGAACTCATGATATCCTTGTCCATATTGTTTCCTCCTACTAAAGGATATGCTGCATATTTTCATTTATGATTGTTTATTTTGGGAATATAAACAATCACAAAAGTTAAAATTATGATACTAATTATTTGTGAAGTAGAGAAAATGCCTAAATATCCTCTATACGTATCTCCTCTTAAAAATTCTATAAAAAAACGGGCCAATGCATACAACCATAGGTAAATAAATAGCATTGTATTTTGATATTTGTTTTTCTTTTGTAACTGATATAATACAATGAAAAGAATTCCATTATAACAAGCTTCCAATAACTGTACTGGAAAACGTGTTATACCAGCAGATCCTAATATAAGGGGATTTTTATAAAGAAAACCAATAGAGCTTGGAATGCCAAAACAACACCCAGATAAAAAACAACCAATTCTGCCAAACATATGAAACAGTGGAATGGCAGGTAGAAAAGGATAACTATACTTAAAAAAGGGCATTTCTTTTCGCTTCGTATATAAATATCCTGTAAGTAAACCACCCAATAAGCCACCATAAAAAACAGATCCTCCAAATATTTCATGGATACAAATGACTAACATAGAAAAGGATGTGACTTTATTTATATTGGTTATAAAATGAATGAACATTTTGATATTGACTATTCCATATAATAAATGACCACCCAAAAAGATTCCTATGGCAACAGCAAGTAGAATGCAGATGACTTCATTTTCATCCATTTGATGTTTGTTTGCTTGTTTTAAGCAAAACCATCCCACCATAAGTATTCCTATGATAACCATGATGGTATAAGATGTGATAGTTTTCCCAAATAGTATAATATATGGAAACATATAATTTCCTCCTATCAAAAGAAAAGGTATCATGGATACCCTTATAGATTGCTTGCGATACTTCCTAATGTTCCTACAACACACAAAGCACAAGCAACAAATATACCACTTAAAGATGTTCCAATAATTGATAACACCATTCCAGCAGTAGCCATTCCTTTTTTTTCAGATTTTCTTCCTTTTACAGATAAAACAATTCCTACGATTCCTGCAATTAGTCCAATCCATGTGAATAGAAATGCGAATACTACTGAAATAATTCCTAAAATCAATCCTGTAACAGCGAGTGCATTTGACTTTTGTTCCATCGTACACCTCCCATCTTTATAAGAAGACAATCATCTCTTCCACTCATTAGAAGACAAAATAAAAGAGGGTATTACCCCCCCCCGTTTGCAAATGGAAAACTTTATTTTTCTCTCTGCAAACTATATTATGATTTCTTCTTATATGTTTAGTATAACATACCTTCCATATTTTGACAATTATTTGATTATAAAAAGACTGAATTTTTCAGTCTTATTCACCAATTTCTTTTCTATATGCTTCTAATACTGCATCTTCAAATAATTGTCTACATTCTGGTGTAATTGGATGTGCGATATCGCGGTATCCACCTGTTGCAGTCTTACGGCTTGGCATTGCGATAAATAATCCATTATCTCCTTGAATAATTCGAATGTCATGGATTGCAAAGCAATCTTCGATTAATACAGATGCGAATCCTTTCATTCTAGAGTCTTCTTTTTCTGTTACATGAACGTTTACAGATGTTATTTTCATAAGCGTTTCTCTCCCTTCAGTATATCCCATACAACTTCATTTTATACTATTCTAACTATAAAATCAATGATTATCCTAAAATTTAGGAACTAGTAGTCTATTTTTATGGTTTTGGTAATGACATCTGAATAGGAAAAGGACTTAATTTCATTGCTATGTTCTTTGGCTACTTCTACTAAAAAAACATGATTATAAAGCTCTTTAATGACAACATCGTATTTTTCAAATTTGTTACGTCCCAAATTATATTTGATCGTTACGATATCCCCAATATGATTGTGTAATTCTTGTTTGACTTTTTCAATGGTCAAAAAAACCCTCCTATCTTGGATAACCGACGTACATGGTCCCTTTGGTAATAATACCACCCATCCCGTCTTTTCCATATTTGGTATCTTCTAAAATACCTTTTAGATTAATTTCTTTAGTCGCATCTGCTAAACTCATTTTAGCAGCAACAATTGCTGGATCTAATGCATGAATATTCACACGTTTGGGGCTAGATGCGAAATTTGCACCTGCTTTAATGAGTTCTTCATAGTCTGATTGACATCCTCCAGCAATGATGACTAATTTTTCATGGCTATTTTCATATTTTCTCGCTTCTTTAATTGCCTCTACATAGTAAGCACTATTTTTATAGGAATTGATATCGTCTATTTTACCTCTTTTTCGATAATAAGCATCATGCCCTGTAATCACTACTATATTAGGATTATATTCTTCTAACAAATCCTGTATACGACAAGAAATATTGGATTCTTTTTCGAGTACACCTGCCGCCCATATATTGGCATCCTCATAATATTTTAAACATCTACTTAAATATTCATTGTCACCATCTATGTGCAGAATTTTACCTGGTAGATAGAAATAATCATTTCGATCTAAATTGACTGGTTTGATACGTTCCAAAAACGGTTCTTCTAATTCCACATCATCTTCTCTATCATAAGCCTTTAAATCCTCTTTTTCACTATCCGCATATAATCTTACATTTAAGCCCTTTAAATAATAAATGTCATCTTCTATTTTAATAATTTTAAATACCATATCATTATGATAGGAATTTCTGGTAACATAATCTCCTACTTTCAACATCATAATTTTCACCCAATAAAGTATATGATAAATGTTTGAAAATATGAAAAAGAACCTTGTTGAAAAAGGTCCATTTTTGATTTATTATGATAATTTAATTTTTTCCATAATCACTTAAATTCTTCTTTGCCTAATTCATCCTTTTAAGGCGTTAAGACAATACGGAATGTCATCTCTTTAGATGGGCTTCCATTATGGGCATTAAAAGAAAATATCCCTGTGTACGCCAAATAAGCATCAGATGCATAGAAATTTCTTAATACCCATGGAATACTAGCTGGTGGCAAAATAGAATAGTTAGTATACCAGCTAGATAGGCCCGCAAATTCCAATCTACTGAATGGTCCCATTTCTCCCGTCGCATCTCCTAATATGCGTGTATGATATGCAGTTCCATCTATACCTATTGTATACTTATCATAGTAAGCATTCCAAGCGTTATTGGCAAAAAAATCAGAATATAATGCGTTAAGCTCACTTAAGCCTCCAACACCAATTGTGGAATTCGCGTTATATCCCATGACATACTCGTATGTTCCACCACTCATGTCATAAATCCCTGTAATATTACCTGTTGTGGATAAGGCATGTCCTAATTCTGTATTATACCTATCGGTTTCATTGGCATAACCTGTTATATATATATTTGTACCAACGCCCATTTTTTGATTCATTCCATAAATAGAATGTGAAAGGTAAGCCACTGCTCCCCATTCGGTATTTTTCATCATGTGACTATCTAAATCTCTTTGATATTCATAACTTGTTTGAAATGCATTTCCTACACTAATATTTCTCCAACTGTAGACATTTGGACTTATGATTACTTTGGAAGCATCTGCTTGATTTTCCTCTGCTTCTTCTTTGGTTGTTGCTCCTTCATATCCTGTTTTAAATTTTCCAACCCAAAATCCATTTGCATGAAATGATAAAAAGGCAGGATGTGTCATATAATCCCCAACTTGGCAATTGCCAGATTCTCCTGATAATCCTTGTGTTCCATCTTCATTCATCGGGGTTGTACACTCTCCTTCTTGGGTATCTATCGTATTTTCTAATCCAAAGCGAATTGCAATACTATGTACTTTACTACCATCCATAATGGATGTGCTACTATAACCACCTAAATCCCATAGTTGATAACTATATTTTGGGATCCATACAAAATAACTTTCGATATTTTCTTCTGGAATGATTTCATTGTTTTCATATATAATGCTTTCATCTTTTAATATGACAGCATTAGCCCATTCTTTGTTTTCATACCGATACCATTCTTGTTTGATATTTGCCTTTTTTACTGTTCCATTACTTTCTATTATGACTGGAACTAAAACACCTTCTTGTGTCCTTGAATTTAGTCTTGTATTATGATTGGAATATAATACAGGGTCTGCTCCATTTAATAATGGCTCTTTGTAGTCTTCTAATTCTATCAATCCATTGCAGCGTTCACTTTCTACTACTTTAGGACTATCTTCTTCAAATCTTTTTTCAATACAATAATTCCC
>CAJUHL010000017.1 GCA_910586425.1 uncultured Bacilli bacterium | reverse complement strand
CAAAGTAGAATCTACACCTTTTTTTATTCGTGTCTACTTTATAGGGTCTATTTTATACTTCATAACGCTTTTTCTTTTATACAACTATTTCTGTTTTAGTTAAATTACTAAAATGAGCACTACACTTATCAGCAAAGAGAGCGATACCATCATTTCCAAGTGGCGTAAAGGTTGTACCTGTCATCGTATAATATCCACCATTAATAAAAATTTCTACGGAAGTGTTATCCAAAAAAATTTCAAAGCCTATTTTACCATCAATTGGATCTACCTTAGCATAACGTACGCCATCCATCATACTTCCGCAATGAACTCTATCAAAATACACGTAACCTCTTCCTGCATCATAGCCTATTCTAGTATAATATTGCGTTCCCTTAAAAACTTCAATGCCAGCCTTTCCGGTAGAACCAATAGAGGAAATATCAATATCCATTGTAATTCTTGCTGTTCTAGATGAGAAAGTATCCAGCATTTGAATTTGATTTTCAAGATAAACATCCTCATGCTGAACTTCATTTTTAAAATAATTTTTTATTTCACGTACAGGAGCTTGGTAGATGTGATTGTCCTTAATGGTAAGCTCTCTTGGTAAGACCATAGCTCCACACCAACCATCCTCCTTTGTTAAATTTGGTTCGCTCCAGCTTCTCATCCAAGCGGTTAATATACATCTTCCATCCTTTGTTTTTACCGTTTGGGGAGCATAAAAGGAAAAGCCCTTGTCAAATTCTTCTGCCTCTGTTTGCGGAGTTTGGTAGAATTTATTAGAATGAACAGATAAATTGCCTAAAACATAAATACAGGAATCTGCATTTTGGAATACATACTCTCTTTCATCCCTAATGGATTGTGGGGAAGCAATTAAAACATCTGTTTCATCTATTGTAATCAAATCTGGACATTCTAATATACCACCCAAATCTGTTCTTTTATATACTACACCTGCATAGGTATAGGGACCTGTAATATCTTCAGAGACAAACATAATAATTTGCTTGGCACCTGTCTGATTATCCTTATTTCCTACTAATATATAAAACTTGCCATCTCGCTTAAACAGCTTAGGATCTCTAAAATCCGTATTAGAAAACCCCTCTGGTAAATCCTTTCCACTTAAAAGCAATTCATCTAGCTTTTTATATGTTTTTCCATCATAGGAATATGCCATGCCTTGATTTTGTACATCTGTAACAGCAGTATAGGCTAAATATTGTACTCCATCTTCAACTAATGCTGTACCTGAAAAGCAGCCATTAGAATCATAGTCCATATCAGGAGCTAAGGCTACGTCCTCGTACTCCCATTTAATAAAATCCTTAGTCGTCTGATGTCCCCAATGCATTGGTCCCCAAACGGCTTCATACGGATTATATTGATAGAATAAATGAAATTTATCTTGAAATTCTGAAAATCCATTAGGATCATTTATCCATCCTACTGGGGGATTTAAATGATAGCTATTCTTTAGGTCTTTAGTTACAGAAGCAATATTTTGATTTATGAAAGCATTGGCATTGGTTATAGCCTCAGATACCTCAAAAGATTTCACTTCTACATTTGTCGTACAGGCAGTTAAACTTAGAGCACTGCTTAAAGCAGCAAATCCTAAAATATTACAAATCCTTCGTTTCATCCTTTTCCTTTTTCCTATCTTTAATTTTATTTAAAGCTTTAGCAATTAGCCCTTTCTTTTTTTCTTCAACAATGATAACATTGTCTTCATCTAAGGATTCCGTTACCTCAACCTCTTCAAAATCATAATACTCCATAGTAATAGCCTTGGTCGTCGTCTCATTAAAGAAACGTGCCTGTTCTGGCTTAATGGCTACACGTATTGTTTCATTTGCTTTAATTTTAAAAGCACTAGTCGTTTTTAAAATTATATTTTTTTGTCCAATACTACCATGAACGTTGATTATATCTCCTAACAATTCCACCATTTTTGTTGTCATTGTTAAAGAATAATTTTCTAATTTATGAAAAGCCTCATCCTTTTCATAAACCAAATTTTCAGGACGGATTCCATAAACCAAGCGATGTCCAACATAATTTTTTAATAGAAGCATTTGTTCCTTTGTCATTTGAATTACATCATCACTATCATCAATTTTAAAGCCGCCATTCTCTAATAATTCTCCATGAATAAAATTCATCGCTGGTGTCCCTATAAAGCCAGCTACAAACATATTTGTAGGATATTGATAGATTTCATTAGGCTCCCCTATCTGCTGAATAAAGCCATCCTTCATTACAACAATTCTAGAAGCCATCGTCATCGCTTCAATTTGATCGTGTGTTACATAAATGGTTGTGGCTTTTACACTTTCATGAATTCTTACAATCTCACTACGCATTGCCACTCTCAACTTAGCATCTAAGTTAGATAAAGGTTCATCCATTAAAAATACTTTAGGCTGACGAACAATGGCTCTTCCTAAAGCAACTCTCTGTCTTTGTCCACCAGATAAAGCCTTTGGGCGACGATAAAGGTAGGGAGTAAGCTTTAAAATCTTTGCTGCCTCTAAAACACGAGCATCAATTTCTTCCTTTGGAACCTTTCTTAATTTTAATGCATAGGCCATATTTTTATAAACTGTCATTTGTGGATATAGGGCATAGCTTTGAAAAACCATGGCTATATCTCTATCCTTAGGTGCCATAGTATTTACTACAACATCATCGATATATAAATCCCCTGTAGTAATTTCCTCTAATCCAGCAATCATACGAAGCGTAGTAGATTTTCCACAGCCAGATGGACCTACAAATACGATGAATTCTTTATCCTTTATATCAATAGAGAAATCGTGAACTGCATGAACGCCACCCTCATACACCTTGTTTACCTTTACTAATTTTACTGTTGCCATATTACTTACCTACACTTTCAACCTGTTTTTTATTTCCCATAGCAGGGATAGCTCCATAGCCTGTTGTTGTAAATGCCCCACATTTACATGCAAATGACAAAATATCCTCGTAGTTTAAATTTAAAAGTTCATCCTTTTTAAAATTGTTTCTAAGCAATTCTGAAATAAATCCACCAAAGAAGGAATCTCCTGCTCCTGTAGTATCCACAGCTTGAACAGGAAAGCCTAAATGAGAAAAGCATTTTTGGTTCTTCAAATATAGAGTTGCTCCTTGTTCTCCCTTTGTAACAATCACTAATTTCAAATGAGCATTCCAAAGCTTTGTTACTGCCTGTTCTATATGCTCACAATCTGTTAAAAATTTTAATTCATCTTCGCTAACCTTGACAATATCTGTATATTGTAAGTACTCCCAGATGACTTGTTTTAATTCATTGGCATCTTCCCATAAATTCAATCTAACATTAGGATCAAAGCATACGATTACATTTTTCTGCATTGCTCTATGAAGTAAAGCCAAATGAGTTTCTTTTGCTTCTTTTGTTTTTAAGGCAACACTACCGAATTCAAAAATATCCCCTGCAAAAAATTCAACAGCTGCAAAATCCTTAGGCGTAAAATATAAATCTGCCGCATTCTTCCGATAAAAGCTAAATTCTCTTTCTCCATTTTCCTGAAAGCTCACAAAGGCTAAAGAGGTATCATACTTCCTGTTCATCTTAATATAGGATGTATCTACTCCCTCTTTGTGTAAGGCATCCCTTAAAAATTCACCAAAGCCATCCGCACCTACCTGCGTAAGATATATAGCCCTTTGCCCAAGCTTAGCAGCTTGAACACAGACATTAGCAGGCGCTCCTCCTGCATTTTTTACAAACTGAGAAATATCCTTTAATGGTCCTGTTCCTACAGAAGAAAAATCAATTAATAGTTCACCAATACTGATTAGCTTACTCATAAAAGCTCACATCCTTTAAAGAAATATTTGCTTTATACCCAAAGAAAGAAAAACCTGTCTTTGGCATTGCATACATTCTTGTAGAAAGTGCTATTTCATCTTGAACATAAATAGTCAAAATTTGACCATCAATAATTGCATCCACATGGATCGTTGTATTGGTTTTAAAGGTATAGGGTACAACAATTTGAGCTGAACCGAAATCTGAAAAGCTTTTTGCTTGATTGTGAAAGGAAATTTGATTCTTCTTTAAATCAAAGGAAAGGATAAGCTCACTTAAAACATGGTTAGTTAAAGTGTTAAAGCTCAAGCCAAAATTGCCCTCTAATTCCTTTATTTCAGCATCAAATTCAAATCTAGTAATATTTTCTGCTAGCTCTTCTACAGCAAAGGCCTTAGAGGAAGACTTGTCAAAGGTCATTGCTGATAGGGACTCCTTATTCTTTAATTTATAGTCCACCTTTGTATGAAAGGTATCCTTAAATTCCTGTACCATTTTTGGTTTTAATTCCCCATTCTCCTGTTGAACTAGCTCATGCGTCACAAGATTACCTGCCCAGTTAAAGGCCCCATTATCCCAATCTCCTTCTTTCGTACCACACCAGCCAAAGACATAAAGCTTATCAAAGCCCTTTTCCATTCTTCCCGCATAGAAGCCTTCGCCATCAAAATAATCAATTTCTGGCTTAATCCATGGATCTGCTAAATTTTTCTTATAGCGATAATGTGTAACTCTATGTGCTCCCTGCTCACTATAGCTTAAATAATAATACCCATTATAATATAAATAGGTAGGACACTCCATATTATAAGACCCTGCATCATTTTTAAAAAAGATTCCATTGTCTGTCCATTTTGTCAAATCCTTACTTTTATATTGCTTAATGACTCCATAATCATTTACTCTTGTTGTAATCAGCATATAATATGTATTTTCTTTTTCCTCAAAATAAACATAAGGATCTCTAAAATCATTACAACCACCATAAAAGCCATCTGCTTCTATTTTTTTCCAATTAATTTTATCTAAACTAGTGGCATGCTGTATTTTTTCAAACCAAGGAAGACCATTATTTTTATAATCATTATGCCCTGTATAAAAGCAATGATATATACCATTTTTATCCTTAATTACTGAACCGGTTCCTAAAGCCATGTCCTGGCTATATAAATCATTTTCATATGGAATAACTTCACCATAATCCTTGTAGTTAACAAAATCCTTTGTTGTCATTAATGCAAAGGGATGATATCCTAGGTACGTGTTTCTTCCGTCCTGTAAATAGAAAATATTCATTTCTCCATCTTCATAAAACGGCATGACATCCCCAACATATCCTACTATAGATTTGGGATTAATTTGCATACCCTTTTGGTCTACAGAATTTTTTTCTGCTCCTTTAGGCTCAACTACAAAATCACAGGAAGCTAGCCCTAAACAAAATAAAATCATAAATAATACCCTTTTCAGTTTCATCCTTTTACCTCTTTTATCCATATATTAGAAACATTTCCTATTACCTCTAATGTATATCCTTGATCTAAATATACTCTACTTGAAATAACCTCTTTTCCATCATCAATAAACAATTCTATACTAGATTGATCCAATAATATTCGAATTGTAGCGTGCTGATAATGCTCTGTAGTATACCTTATACACCCATTTAAGTTATTAGAAAGTCTCGTATCTAAATATACTCCCTTATCCTCTTGACCTATAATGAAATTCCCATTTATGGCCTGAAACTTTATTTGAAAGCTACCATCAATAAAAGCCTCTATATCACAACTACAATTTATTAGCTGTCCATTATATTTATATTGAGCTTGATAATACTTTTTTAGTCCCTCAATAGGTCTTTGATAAATTGTATTATTTTTCCAAATTAATTCTCTTGGGAAGGTAAGAGCACCTACATAGCCATGATCCCACTCATGTGTAGGATATCGTTTTCCCCACATCTCAAGCCAACCTACCATAATTGGCTTATCCTCTTCTGATATAAACTGAGGAGCATAAAAGGTATCCCCTTTATCAATCTCTTTAATCTCATCTATATCCATCTTTTTCTTTTCAAAATCTATTTTTCCAATCAAAAAAACACTAGAATTAACATTTTTAAAGCTATTATTTTTTTCCTTCACATTACAGCCAGAAACTAAAATAACATCTCTATCTCCAACCCTATGATAGCTTGGACATTCCCCCATATCCCCTAATTCATAAAATGGACCAATACTAAAATCATACGTAAAGTGTTTTAAGGAATTGCTTTTTAAAACTAAAATGACTCCTTCATTAGTGACTATACTTTTACCACCAATAAAAATGTAATACATATTATTAATTTTAACTGGATAAGGATCTCTAAAATCTGTGCGACTAAATTCCTCAGGTAAATCTAGAGTTTCAAATAATTTTTGATCTATTTTTTCAAATTGGATCCCATCCTCAGAAATAGCTGCAAATATATCCTCTTTTTTTTCATTTTCTTTTTCTAAATGTCTTGTGTATACTAGCATAAGCTGATCATCTACACTAATAGCTCCACCTGAAAAGCAGCCTGATTCTAAGGCTTGATTTTCTGGAGCTAACGCTACAGGATAATCCTTATATTCTATCAAATCCTTTGTCACAAAATGTCCCCAATGCATTGGTCCCCATTTTGAATCATAAGGATAATACTGATAAAATATATGATATTGCTCCTTGTATTTTATTAAGCCATTGGGATCATTCATCCAACCAATAGGTGGCATCATATGAAATTTTAATCGATAACTTTTATTTACTTTTTTTGCATTTATACTAATAAATTCATTTGCATTTTCTAAACTATATTCCACACTTCCACCTCATATTTTAAGTAATAGAGGGGGAGAGGTTTCCTCCCCCCCTCTTTAACTTTTACAAATTATTGTACATCTTGAGCGTAAATAATCAATTCACTAAATTCAATAGTAGCGTTACCTAAAGCCGCATTCTCTGTACTACCAAATTGCCATAATAATTCAAATTCCATCTTAGTTGCAAAAGCCTTATCCACTGTAAATGAGAATTCCTGCTCTGTAGTGGTGAAATTAACCTGAGCACTTAAACGTGGATCCCATTTTCCAAGTGGATTTAAGAAAAGTGCACAGGAAATATTTTTATCAGCCTTAGCCTTAAAGGATATGGTATATATCTTATCTGCCTCTAATTCTATAGACTTAACAAACATCTTATTGTGCCAATCTGTAAGTCCTATTTTCGTCATTTCGTAGACTAATTTTCCATTTGAAATATAAAGATTTCCTGCAGCAGATGCTGGATCATTAAAGGTTTCCACTCCCTCTGGTGTAAAGACTATAGAACTCGTTTCTTGCTGCTTATCTCCACCAACTTCTTCAATTTTCAAATTACTAATTGTTAAAGTATTTCCTAAAGCAGTATCATCTAGCTGTCCTAATTGAAATAATAAAGTTAAATTATCTTTTGCTTCTTCTGGCTTTACTATCAAGCTGATTGTCTTCTTTTCATTAGCTGCGATAGATTGACCATATAAAGCTCCAATTCCTTTTTCTACATCTCCATTGTTATAACAAATTTCAAAGACAGATTGTGAGTTCTTGGATTCTAAATCTACACTAATTTTGTACGTCTTATTTGCTTCCAAATCATATCCTGGTCTAACAAATAATTTTGTTTGCCATACACCATTTTCTCCGCCAGTAGATTTTATATTAATGGTTGTTGAGTTTTCTGTGGAAGTAACTGTTCCCTCACCATCAAAATTACCCCAAGCCACTCCGTTAGCATTGTATTTAAAATCTGGAGTTACATCCGTATAAACATCTTCACCAACGGTTTGAGTGATTTCAACACTGGATACATTAATAGTAAATGGTTCAAGCATACCTAATTGCATGCCTACATAGGTTTCTTCTGAGGCTGCAGTAAATTCATGCTCAATCGTATTCATACCTATCACAACATCATATTCAGTATTATTTACACCACCAACTTCTACTTTAACCTTACCAGCCACAGTAGAAGTAAAGCTAAATTTAATTTTACAATCTGATGCTGGCTTTGTAGCTAATTTTCCATTTTCAAATTTAATATGCCATGCTTCACCATCAACCTTAGTTGCTTTAATTTCATAATTACCTTTAACAATTCCACACGTTCCTTCAATTTGATTTGGAATCTCATCAAAGAAAAATGTTGAAAAGCCACTTGTAGAGGCATCCTTAAATTCAAATTTTTTATACACCTCTTTTTCTGCTAAAGCAGGAGTTACATTTAAGGTTGCAAAGGCTGTACCTTCATTTCCTGCCTTATCTGTAACTGCATATTTCACCTCATAATCTCCATCTAAGATAGGTGTTACCTTACCATTGGTTACAGTCAAACTAGGCATAAGGGTGATTTCGATTGCTTCAGTTACATCTCCATCCACATCATCTACTGCCGTTACTCCCTTAAGCAAATCAATTGTTTCATTTACTGCACAGCTCATATTTGCTGCCCCAGAAATGACAGGACTTGTTTCGTCCTTTGCTGTCTTTCCGCCACATGATGCTAAGCCTAAGGCTGCAAGCAATGTGACTAATACTAATCCTTTTTTCATTTTCTCTTTTCCTTTCTTTTTTTATTTAGAATGGTCTACTTGACCATATTCATCTAAATAGGCATCCTGTTGTTCCTGATTTAAAAGCTCCTGTGGTGTTGTTTTTAAAGCCCTAGCCTTTAGCACATAAAAATTGGGATATATCATTTTTGCAATAACAAAGGCTATAAAATAGGGCAAGAAAAATAACAAATGGGGCAAATAAATCGCTATAAAGGCTACACCTATCAGAAGAACAATTGTTAAAATACTTCTAAAAATACCACCAAAAATTAGCATTATGCTATTATACATAAGCTGTCTAAAATTCACTTTCATAGTTAAAATAATAATTGGTGCATGAATGAAAAATACAATACCTATAAATAAAGCAATATAGGATAAAATTAATACAATCATCTGATTTTTTTCTGGATGTGTTAAGAAAAAATATAGATTTAAAATTGAAAATGCTAAAATGGTAAGTTCAAAAATGCTATAGGGAATTAATATCTTAATATTTTCCTTAATCCCCATCCAAAAGTCTCTAAGTGTTCTTGTGTTAATATCTAGCCTTAAATAAGCAATTACTCCAACAAATACAGGAATAAACGGAATCACAAGGCATATAGAAAGAATTAAAATGAGCGTTATGATCAAATATTCAAATATTACATCACCTAACAATCTTAATCCTTTCATACCTTACTACTCCTCCTTTATGCTTTATTTTCCCATAGACTCTAAATAGCGATTATAGCCATCCTGATTAATCTTCTTGACCTGCTCAATGCCAGCCTTCGTTAGCTTAGCTTGAAAATCATTCCACTCTGTATCAGAAATAGCTTTACCCGCTAGCATCCATTCCATAAATTGGGCACTGATGACATCACCTAAATTTGTTTCATATCTCGCAAGAGTGTTTATCTCTTCTAAAGTATAGGAAATATTTGGGAATGGTGTAGCATTCTCATAGGCATAAGGCTTTACATACTTTTGTAGTCGTTCTAAGCGTAGAACAGCTCTTGGCTCCATAACTACATTATTTTCCCATTGCTCCTCTGATAAATAAATCATTCCTAATGGAGCATTTTTCAATCGTAGTTCATCCATAGTAGTGCCAGATGGTACAGGTAGATTTACCAATCTCCCCTTTTCATCCTTTGTTTCTGAATATACAATACCGATTGGACCATAATTAATTTGAGCAGAAATATAAGGATCAAAGAATCTGTCTAGATAGGTTAATAAAACTTCCTTATAATCACATTTATTGAAAATGACACATTCTCCTTTTTCAATCTCCAAAAGATTACTTTTACCCACATACTGTTTCCCTGTTTCATCATCTACAAGAGGTTGTAAAGTGATATAGTTTTCCTGTTCTGATTCTGAAATCACAGTTTCCATTTCCCACCAATAGAAGGACCCAAGCTTTTCAAAACCCTTAGCATTTACCTTTCCTTTGGCTAAGAATGTATCTTGTCCATCCTCAAAGGCTGCAGTTTCAATAAGTCCGTCCTTTACCCAAGTAGAAAGCTCAGAAATTGCGGTTCTCCATTTTGTATCCTGACAGGTAAACACTACCTTACCATCAATGATTGTTTTATGATCTGCATTCTCTGGTATGCCAAAGGAAGCAATTAAATCAGATTCATTTCCTTGCCAATTACCATGAACAAAGGATAGGGGAATCTCATCAGATGTACTTCCATCTCCATTCATATCCATACTTTTAAAATAAGATAGTATTTCCTTATATTGACTTCTCTTTAATTTTAGACCATCCTTTAAATCATCCTTACTCAATGTAAAGGATAGTTTATTTTGGTCAATCAGTTTTCCAACCCATTCTTTATTAATAAATAAAATGTTTGGATATTCCTTTAATCCCATTTCTTCTACACGGGGAAGAGAATATATGTGTCCATCTGGCGATTCTAATGCAGCCTTAATATCTGGACGCTTTTCTAAAATCGCTTTAAAATTAGGCATATAATCTAAATATTTGTCTATAGCAATAATCACATTTCTAGATGTACCATATTGTATTAGCTCTTTATTCGTAAATCCTGCATGGTATAAGGCATCTGGATGTCTAGAAGCCGTAGACATAATTAATGATTTTTGTGTTGCATATGCACTTTCAGAAATATTTTCCCAATTCACATTCACATTTGTTGACGCTTTGAGATCCTTAAAAATCTTCATTTCGTTGTAGTCCATCGCAAGGGCATTCTTTGAAGAAATTATTTTAAACTTTAAATCTGTATCCTTGCTTAAGATGGGAGCATTTACATCTGTCCATTGATATCCTATAGTATTATTGTTAGGATCAAATTCTACTCCTGTTTTTCCGCCACCTCCACAAGAGGCAAGACTAACTCCTGCTAGTAATAAAACGGCTGGTAACCATATTTTTCTCATTTTTTTGTCCTCCTTTTTTTATTTAAATGAGCCGACCAATATACCTTGGTCAAAATGTTTTTCTATAAATGGATAAATAATAATTATCGGTAAACTAGAAACAATGATAGAGGAATACTTAATTTGGTTAGCAATTCTTAGCTGTTCAATAATTGTTTCTGAGCTACCGCCACCCTGAGATTGGGATTCAGCACTTACTAATATATTTTTTAATACAAGCTGTAATGGAAAATATTTTTCGTTAGTAATAAATATCAATGCGTCTACATAATTGTTCCAATGCCCAACTGCATAAAATAGAATCATGACACTAATAATAGATTTAGATAAGGGAAGCACGATATCAAAGAATGTTCTAAATTCCCCACAGCCATCAATTTCACTAGCTTCTATTACTTCTTTAGGTATATTCGTTTGAAAATAAGATTTACACATAAATACATTGTAAACACTAACACCGCCACCTATTACAAGAATTAATGGATTTTCAACCAACCCTAAAGCATTACAAACTAAATAATAAGGAATAAGTCCACCACCAAAAAACATTGTAATAATAAATACTATCATGAAAAATTTTCTAAAGGGTAAGTAATCCCTTGAAAGCGCCCACCCTGCTGGAATGGTAAGAACAATGTTAAACAAAGTACCAAACAAGGTATAAAGAATAGTGTTTAAATAACCAGACCATATCAAGGGCTCATCAAATAGCTTTGCATAGCCTGACAAGGTTATTCCAACTGGATATAAATATACTTCTCCATTCAATACAGCATCCGTATCTGATATGGATGCAACGATAATAAAGTAAAGAGGATATATAATGATAACTGCTAAAATACCTAAAATAATTCCACAAATGGCGTAATATATATAATCCGTCTTACTTTCTTTTATTTTATTTTTTTTGCGATCTACATTTATTGTTTCTACCATATTTATCACCACATACTATTTTCTGAGAATTTTTTAGATGCATAATTGGCTATAACAAGCAAGATTATGTTGATAACCGAATTGAATAAGCCGGCTGCAGTAGTTAGGCTATAATCACCACCGATAAGTCCCATATTGTATACATAGGTTGATAAGATTTGGCTGGTTTCAATATTGCCATCCGTTTGCATTAACAATACCTTTTCATATCCACAACTCATGAGATTCCCTATGGACAAGATTAACAGCATTGAGATAGTAGGAGCAATTGCTGGTAAATCCACACTAAAGATACGCTTAAATCTGGAAGCGCCATCTATCTTTGCTGCCTCATGTAGCGCTGGATCAACCCCAGCTAAGGCTGCCAAATAAATTATGGCTGACCAACCAAAATCCTGCCAATTTCCGGATAATATGAATAAGGGTTGAAAGGCTTCCTTCTTTAAAAAGAATGGGTATGTTGATCCTCCCATTCTATTTATGATATTGTTTATTAAACCATTAGAACCAAAAAACAAATACAGGATTCCAACTAATACCACGAGTGAAATAAAGTGTGGTGCATAAAATATGGTTTGTAAAACCTTTTGCTTCTTTTTAGATCTTAATGAATTCAATAATAATGCAACTATAATTGGTAATGGAAAACCAACCAAAAATCCAAATAAACAAAGTGTGAAGGTATTCATAAAGATTTCTTTAAAATTAGGTATTGCAAAGAATGCCTTAAAATTATCCCAGCCAACCCAAATTGCATTACCTCCAAAAATGCTATCACCTGGAATAAAATCTTGAAATGCTATAATAATTCCATACATAGGTACGTAGCAAAATATAATAATGTAAATAAAAGCTGGAATAATAAATAAAATACTCCACCATCTTCTTTTGAAGTTCATCTTCCACTTTTCCCATTTTGTCAGCTGAAGGTTTAGAACCTCAGGAGCATCTATTTCTAATGCTAAATTGTTTTCCATACTTCCCCTCCTTTTTTATTAACTTAAAATGATATCGTTTTCAATTAAATAATACTTCAATTTATCTTTTTTTCAAATATAATTTTTGAAGAAACAAAAAAATGTGCAAATGCACAACGTTGAAATCGTTTTTTGTGTGCATTTGCACATTTTTCTTGTGTTTTAAGTCAAATATTGTATAATAAGAGTTGAGGTGATGGATATGAAAAAAGCAATAACTATAAAAGATATTGCCGAACAACTTGGGCTTTCTAGAAATACTGTAGCTAAAGCATTAAATGGACAATACGTTCCACCTAAAACTAGAGAAATTGTAATTCATAAGGCCAAAGAATTAAATTATAAATCTTTAAATATAGAAAAAAATGAAATTGCTAAGGATAAAAAATACCGCATACTTCTTATTTCAGGTAAGCCTCTTAACAATATTCATTATTTTGTACCTATTATTAAAAGTATTGAAAACTATTGTTATGATCACCATTATGAATTATTTCAGTATATTTTTAATAAGGATATAAATACTTTTGAAGGTTTCTTAAGCTATGTAAAAGATTTTGAGGCAGATGGAATTTTAACCATTGAATCCTTTGATAAAGATTTTATTACCAAGCTTATACATTTAAATAAACCCATTTGCTTTGTTGATTTCTGTACCTTTGGAAATTCCATAGAAGGTAAGTATGATATAGTTGAAACCAATAATAATCAGCCTGTTTTTGAAATAACTAAATATTTAATAAAAAAATATGGAATAACAAAGTTTTGTTTTGTTGGCGATTATAAGCATTGCTTAAGCTTTCAAGATCGTTACCATGGTATGATAACAGCACTTTTACAAGAGGATATTGCTCATCATAAATCAGATGATATTTTAAGAAGTGATTGTTTTGATTATGGTAATGTAAATTCAATTAAAACTGAAATTCTTAAATTAAAACACAAGCCACAATGTTTTATCTGTAGTAATGATTTTATAGCACGATCCGTTTGCAATGCCTTAAAGGAGCTTAATATTAAAATACCAGAAGCAGCTATGGTAGTAGGATATGATAATGTTTCTGAAGCCATTTTAAATAATCCCACCATAACAAGCATCGGCATTCATAAAGAACAATTGGGAGTTGAAACTATCAAAACCCTACTTCGAAGAATTGAAAATCCTACTGCTCCTATCAAAAGAGTCATTATCAGTCCAAAAATATATTTTCGTTCTACTACATATAGAAAAGAAAAATAGAAGAGCTTTCAATCAAGCTCTTCTATTTCAATCAAGCTCTTCTATTTTTTTCAATTGGTCAACCATAGGGATAAGAGTTTGTTCAACCTGTAATGGTACAAAAGTTATATAACCTTTGTTAGATAAATAAACATCTGTATCCTCTCTATTATCATATGAAATAGTAGATCCAATTTCTATATACTCCTTGTTTTCGTTTTGGCCAAATTTAGGCATAAAGCTCTTTATTCCTTGCTTACATGCCTTATAACCTAAAGAGGATTTAAATTTTGAATTTGGAAAATTAACATTAAGGACATAGCTTTTATGATACAAATGATTTTTAAATATAAATTCTAATAGCTTATCTAACTCTTGATCTACGATCTCAAAGCTATCAAAATCAGTAGAGATGGCAACTGAAGGAATACCTTCTATTTGTGCTTCTCTTGCGGCAGCAACAGTACCTGAATATATTATATCCGTCCCTATATTTAATCCATTATTTATTCCCGAAAACACAATATCAAAAGGTTTTTCAAGCAATGCCACTGATAATCTTACACAGTCTGCAGGCATACCATTGGTGGTATACCAATTAATATCATTTTTCTTTTCTAAAAATTTAAAGGAAAGCGGAGCATGGAGCATAATAGAGTGTCCAGATGCACTTCTTCCTGTATCAGGACCACATACAACAACTTCTCCATATTTTCGTAGCTTTAAAGCTAATTTTTCAATTCCTATAGCATGAACTCCATCATCATTTACTACTAATATATTCATATTCTTAGCCCTTTCTAACATATTATTATAAATATTATATCATATTGTTCTAACTTAATAAAAAGAAAAAGTCTAAAATTTATACTACTTTAGACTTGACATATTTTGATGGTGCCGAAAATAGGGCTCGAACCTACGACCTACGCGTTACGAGTGCGTTGCTCTACCAACTGAGCTAATTCGGCATCTTACTGGAAGAAAATAACCAATTTATATTTAATTTCTTTCGTATTTTAAATAATATCATATTTTATCTTTTTTTTCAATAAATTAGTGATATTTTTAAAGAGGTCACTTTATAAATTTGTGAAATCAAAATAATATAATAATTTCAAAGCCTTACTAATTGGGAATCTCTCAATAGGTAAGGCTTTGATTCTAATCTTATTTTCTTCCTTTATAATTTGAATTATTAGGATTCAATTGATTAGCATGGTTATTATTATTTGCACGATGTGCAGCATTGTTAGGATTGTGCTGATTAGCATAATGATCTCTTTGCTGTTGTGTATGTGTATTGGATGATACACCTTGTCCATTTTTCCCCATTAGTTTCACCTCTCTTCATTATTTTTTAAATATACGCACTTAGCTATTCTTAGAGTTTAAGAATATAAATGTTCTTCCTGCGTTAAATGGTACTGGCAAAGTCTTTATAACTCTTTTATTGTGAAGATTATTCTTATCTTCTAAAACAAATTTTAACTTCTTGCCTTTATTATACCCATGGATGATTTCAATACAATCACATTGAGGATTTTCAACTATAAAACGTTGGATTCTTTGAATGGCTATGCTAGGTGTTAGACCATGTAAAACAAGTTCTAAAGTCATAGTTTAACCCTCTTTTACTTTGTTTAAAGATTTTAAACACTCGTAAACATCTTTATTTAATAATGAATTATTACTAAAATGAAGGTTATTCTTTGTTAGATTAGCTGAAGAATCAATAATAATATAATTCTCCCTCATATAATCATTGTCTTCGAATACAGCTCCTAAATCTTTATATTTTCTTTGTACATTCTCCCATTCTTTGTCCGTAATCACATAAAGATTATCCTTAGGTTTATCACTTAATACTCTTAGTATTTTTATTCTATTAGGATTAACCTTTTTATAAAATTCACATAAATTTTCATCCTTATTTAAAGATGTTATACAAGTATTAATTTTAAGTTTTATACCATTTGTTTTAATCCATAGACATTTCTCAACCATTTCTTCTTCTGAAATGGTTTTTCCTTTTTCACATCTCTCCATAATACAATTTGTATCGTGTTTTAACGAGTCAATGCTTATCCCAATCATTGAAAGCTTATCCTTATTATGTTCAATAAATTGTTTTGTCAGTCCATTTCCATTTGTAATAATAGAAACTTCAATTTCTTTAGAATAAATATAATCTATTATAGATTGTATATTCTTCGAAATAAGTGGTTCCCCACCTGCCAAATTTATTCTAACTTTAGTTTTTGTCTCATAAGCATAAATTGCTATCTTATCAACAATACAACAAATCTCTTTTAATGACAATTCCTTTCCTTGTTTAGTAACAAAGCAATGCTTACAACTAAAATCACATAAATCTGTAAAATGTAAATTAAAAGTAATATTGTTTATCAATTTTATATCTCCTTAAACTATATTTCTATAGCTTTACTCCTATATTCTTTTTATTATTTAGTCTCTTTAGAATTAGATTCCATTATAAAACGATATCTCTTGATTGTTTCTTCTATACCATAATATAGATAAGACGCAACATATTGAAATTCTCGCCTTGGACCTATTGATAGTATTTCACTATTATGCGCTATCATAGTGCGTTTTTCTTTGGTATCATTACCCATGATACATATGCTTAAAATCTTATGTAATGCTTGCTGTAAAATATCATATTCTTTTTCATAATCATTATAACCATCACAAAACGGACCTGGATAGATTTTATTAAGGTAATCTGCTGTTTCAAAAGATTCTGAAAATTCCTTTTTATTTAAAGTAGTATATAAAGATACGATATTGAATTCCAAAAATTTTGGGGGTTCTAAATCAGGGTTAGTTTCTAAGATTATTTTTGTTGTAAAATCTAAAGCTTTCTGCACACCAAATTCTTTTGCTAAAACACCAATAATCATTTCTAAAGAGTCTGCAATATAATTTCCTTGTAATTCATTTGATAAACCCATCTCAATTTTCTCATAGTCTAAATATTTTGAATTTAAAGAATCATGAAGGTTAGAAATGTAAAGTTTATTTAAGTTCAATTTTTGTGAAACTTTGATTTGAGCTTCAGCTTTAACAAAATCTTCTCTTCTTTGATGTGTTAGCGTTGTATTTGGGTTATAAAATATGATATTGTCAACCGCCAGTTCATATATTGCATCTCCAAATTGTTCTAATTGAGGAAATAATTCGACCTCTTCATAGGAAGCATATTTACGATCTAATAAGGCTGTAATATATTCTTTTTTATAAGAATCATCTAAAGTCAAACCATACTTCCTAAGAATTTCTTTAAGTAATAGATAATTTTTATTTCTTAAATCATGATTAATCCTATAAGAACACTGAATACCAAACTTATTTTCTATCATTTGAAAAATATCAAAAAATACTTCGTATAAGCACTCGTTAGAGATATTACCTGTTAATTTATCTATGATATAACAACGAAAATACATTCTTCCAAGAATAGAATCAACATTGCCAAAATTTTCATAATATCCATACATAAATTTTTTCACATCATTTGATTCATCATACCCTAAATAATACGCTTCTAACATAGTATCCAAGGATAGCCTACGTTTTTGAATCCTATTATTCTCTATAGTTTCTTCTTGAATTATAGTCTCTGGATTTTGAAAAATTCTAAATATTTCATTTGCATTTTTAAGATATGCCTTTTTGATAAAATTAGTAAATATCTCTTTTCCCTTAAGAACCTGCTTGTCAAAACCCTCATATAATGGAAATAAAAATCCATTATAATCTCCCTCATCTATCTTTTTTGTCGTAACAGAACTCAAACGATTTTCTAGTCTGTGAACACAATAATTAATCATTTTCTCATGCGGCTTTAAAGAAATATATAAACTTAGTTTGTTTGTATATAAATACTTACATATCGGATTCTTACATGCCTGTTCAAATGCATAATCTATTATTTTTTTTGCATGACTAAGGTCATTATATTTTGCTACTAAGAATGCAAAAGATAGGATTGTTTTTTTAGATATACTATTAAAGACCCAAAAATTCTCATCATCTACTACTGCAAGACTTAATACTATGTCATCTGAAGTTCTTCCGAACAAAAATGAAAAACTCTCTTCCCAACCATGATTACCACTATAATTGTATCCATGCTTTTGAAAAATATAATCCGTTAACTCCTTAGAATATTCCTTACGATACTCATAATATCCTTTTGAAAATTCTAAGTAGCATTCTGCTTTAACTCCTGATGACACTTTATCTACTACGGTTTTTAAAGTTGTCATTTTTTGTAAAACATAGTTGTCATTAAACTCATTTACTCTTCTCTTGATATCTCTATCTAGAAGTAAAGGAAGGTCCGTATCTTTTAATGACGCATCATTAGTTATCCTATTAATAAAGTAATTAATTTTACTTAACGTTTGATTCACTAATTTTGCATTATACTGCTTTCTTTTGATAAGATTCATTAATTTTATTGTTTCTTCTTCCTCAATAAAATATTCAAAAACATCTTCTTCAGCAAGATAGTCAATCAAAGCTTCTTTCGTTATAGCTTCAAAATCTTCTTGAAATTCTCGTATATTCTGAATTTCCTTGTGCCTATCAAGATAAGCATTCCATAAACCCCTATATATATGTTCATTAAATTGGTTCGTATAATAGTTTAATTCCTTATTAAGAATTCTTTTGACATCTTCTTCATTTAATTTAGATTTTAGAGCAACGAAAAAAGGGTTACTCAAAAACCCTTCTATGTTTTTTTTAGACATAGAAAGCCTCCTTATAAAATAATTTAGAATATAGAATAAAGCCTATCACCAAATAAATATAAGTAGCTTATCTAAGATCATATTATGATGTTATTATGCAAATTAAATATCTTTATGTTTAAAATCCACATCACTATGTGTATTTTCATTCTATTTTTATAAAAACATAAAACTATTTGATATTCTTAATTTACTTGGCATTTTAATTTTATCACAAAATTTTTATTCATACAACAAAAAAATTAAAATTATTTTAGTTTTTCATTTTAAATTCAAGTGAAATTAGGTATAAAAAACAAGTAATCGCAATGTATCGTTTGTGTTCTCATAAGATGTCTTAAGCTTGATAAAGTAATACCTCTATAATAGGTAAGTCTTAATGAAATAATACCAATTTTAATGAAAGTGGATAGTTTGAACCCCATACGCCCTAATAAAAGGTAATATTTTTACAAATAAAAGTGACGTTATGAAGAATAAACTCTACTTATTTAATGGTGTTTAAACAAAATTTAATATTTGACAGTATGCTTTTGCGTAACTACATATTTTTATGCTGTGGAAATAGTAAATTTAGATTGTTTTAAAATTTGTTCAATCTTAAATTGTAATAAAATAAAAACAAGAGCCGCAACCCTTGTTCAGACCCTGGGCTTCAAAAGTATCCAAGGTGCTATCCGATTCTTATTATAAATTATTATCATTTTAAAATCAATGCCTTTCTTACTTAAGTTACTACTTCTTGTTATCTTTATCTTTTTTCACATGTTGTTCTAATTCTAATAAATACTTATCGAAATCAGACAAAAATAATTTATCTTGAATTACTCTGTATTTTTCAAATTCTGTTTCAGCATGAAGTTTAGCAATCTCATTCGATACTTTACCTGCATCTTTTAAAAGACCATATTCAAACATTTCAATAAAAGAATTTAAACGCTTCTCCCAATCTGCCATTGTCAAAGGAATTTTTCTTTGAGCCATACTTTCAGCAAAATCTAAATATGCAGTAACCATTCTATTTAATTGCCCAAGTTCAAATTCGCTTAAATAATTCTTAGCAATTACAACGTCTGATTTTTGAATTTTACCATCAGGTGCATCCTTCCATGTAGTAAGCCCCATATGCTCTTTAGATGCATCTGCTCTTGCAACTATAAGTTCTGCTGCAGTTAATCCATGAATGGCATAATGCATTTTATTTTGAACAGTCGCATAAAACCGTTTAGTGCCTAAAGAATTTTTATCATAATCAATTGCTGTTGCATACAAATCAGTAATCTTCTGATAAAACTTTCTTTCAGATATACGTATTTCACGAACACGCTCTAATTGTTCTTCAAAATATTTATCAGTAAGATACGTTCCCCTAATAAGTCTTTCATCATCCATTACCCAACCTTTAATGGTATACTCAGATGCAATTTGATTTACCCATTTACGAAATTGAACTGCTCTTTCCGAATTCACCTTAAATCCAACAGCAATAATCATTTGAAGATTATAGTGCTTTGTATCATACGTTTTTCCATCATCAGCAGTTATTCGAAATTTTCGAGTAACTGAATCTTCTGCCAATTCACTATCAGAAAAAATGTTTTTGATGTGATAGTTGATGGTGTGAGGCTCAACATCAAATAGCATACCCAACATTTTTTGTGTTAACCAAATATTTTCATCTTCATATCTCACTTCAATATTTTGAGTTTCATCTCCTATTGAAGCAACATATGTAAGATATTCTGCAGCAGAACTTCTAATTGTTATTTCATTATTTTTCTTTGACATTTTAACCTCCACATTACTAATATAATAAAGAGCCGTTTCTTTAACTCTACAGATTCAGTTTCAATAAATTTCATGCAATCATCTGTTTCAATAATTATACCATAATAATGAGTTTTTTTAAAACTATAGGAATAAATTCTCTATGAAAAAATCAACATTTTTTTATCTTAGAACAAAGTATAAATAATTGATTATACAAATTACCTCTTAATTCATCAGTTGATAATTCTTCAAATGGAATAGAGATGGCTTTTCCACCTGTTTGAAATTCAGCTAAAGCTACTTCTTCTTTTAAAATATTATATTTTTTATTGATACGTATTTGCTTGATGACACTGTCTCTATCTACAGGATTTTTTGATAATTCATAATAACCATCTAAAGTATCTTTTTCAATTTCTATTAGATTTAATTTGTTTTCTAACATTTTTATTACACTTTCAATAATATCATTATTCATTTTTATGCTCTACTTTCATTTTAATTTCTAAATTTCCTACATATTTCTCATTGATTCTTTTATATAATCTATCATAATTAAATCTTGAAACATAAAAATATGAATTAACTTTCCTTTAATAAAGCGAACTTCCAACTGCTTTATTTAAGGTAGAAAATCCTAAAGTAATGTTTATTCTATCTAATAATAACGCATTGCAGTATCATGTTCCGTTTCAAGTTATACTCATATTTACACATTTAAAAGTAAATAATTGCTATTTATTAATATTGCGTTTAGTAAAAGAACTTAAATCTAAATTTATTATACCCTTATTAAAAATCAATTCTTTAATAAATTCTGAGGTGGAAATTTTTTCTTTGATTGAAATATATTTTTCTAATTTAGAATAGTCATTTTCTTCAATACCCAAATCTTCAAAAATTTTATACAATTGACTAAGATCATTTAAACGTTGTAATCCATTAACAAAAGAAGCATGTTTCTCATTCTTAGAAATATCAAGATTATATAAATTAAATTAATTAATTAATTAATTAATTATTATGACCTAGTTTATTTAGTCAGTAGATCTTGTGTCTTTTTTCAAATTTATCTATGATATCTTTTATAGCATCATTTAAATAATATTTTATGGCTATTTCCCTAATATTTTTAGGAATTCCATAGTAGGCTTCAGCAATACCTCCTGTAATAGCAGCGATGGTATCACTATCTCCACCTATAGAAATAGCATTCCGAATGGCATCCTCAAAGCTTTCAGATTCTAAAAATGCTTCTATTGCTTGAGGTACACTATCCTGACAAGTCTCATTAAACTGATAGGTATCTCTTATCTCATCCAAAGTAAAATCTAATCTATAATAGTTTTGATGGATATATTCTCTAATTTGAGAGATTGTATGTCCTGTTCTAGCAAGATAGATGGCTACTGTAGTAGCCTCTGCCCCTTTTAATCCTTCAGGATGATTATGGGTTACCTCTGTAACTAATTTAGATAGAAGTTTTGCATCTTCTAAAGATTTCGCAGCAAAACCACATGCTGATACTCTCATTGCAGCACCATTACCAAAGCTATTATAAGGCTTTGGATTAGCTGTCGTTAACCAATCACTAAACATACCACCATAATCATGATTTTGATACTTTTGTCCAAAATATCTCATATAGTAAATTGCTTTTTCACCTAAGTCACTTCTATCAAGCTTACTATTTAAAATCGCCTTTGCAACAGCAATTGTCATAATAGTATCATCTGTATAATGACTATTTTCGTGAAAAAAGATAAAATCCTTTGACCTATAATTATTCCATTCAAATCGAGATCCTACGATATCTCCTATAATTGCTCCTAGCATAATTTATGACACTCCCATTATCTTTTTAACTTGTAAATTTATTTTTTTAATACTGATTGTTATACTTAAATTATTGACATTTTTAAAACCATCCAAAAATAAACTTTGAAATATCGCTGAATATGCTTATATTTATTTTTGTTTTAGTCTAGTAACATATGATTTTAATTGATTAAGAAATTGTTTGTTAAACTCTCTAAACTGCTTTAATGCATTAATCACTGATCTCTTACCCTGATTTCCAAATTCCTCTTCTTGACCACCAAAATCGTATAATACACAAAGTGCGCCAATTTTATCGGCAAGATCTTCCCATTTTAAAATGTTTTCTTTTTTCATAACACGCTTTACCCAATATATATAACTATTCACTGTATTTATTGAATACCCTTTTTTATGTAAATACATTTCAAACCAATCTACCATTTTTCTTCCTCTTATTCTTATTAACTTCTTGCCAATTAATTTAAAAATTTTGTAAAGATGTGATGACTTTCTCTAATTAATAGACATTTAATATAATTCTTTACACCTTTTCTATCATTATATAAATTTTTGTGAAAATATGAGCAGATATTAAACCATTCTTAACTACTTTAGTTAATACTTTAATTCAGTAATAAGAAATTTAGAAAAGCTATATTTGCTTCTATTGTCAGTAAAAGTTTCATCACCATACATAATTTGTAAATCAATAAGATCAGGCTTATCACTTCTTGAAATTAATTGCGAGCGGTTTATAGAATATGCTGGTATAGTGAATAAAAATGAACCTATTTTAGGTGTTAAAAAACCGAATAATAACAATCGTACTTTTAAGCCTCGCGGCTCTTATAAAAAATAATTAATTGATTCTTTTGATTTCGCGATATTAAAGGGCAGCTTAAACGGCTGCCCTTTATAATAAGTACATATACACTTATTTTTTGTTACATACATTATTCTTTGTATCTAACATACATCTTTTTTTATAGCTCACATACACTCTTTTTTAGAGCTCGGTTTCCCTTTACATACACTAGAATTTAGAAAACCTAAAAAAACAGATAATCAAAACGTATTATCTGTGTTCTCTTAAGATGCCTTAAGCCTACTGAAGTAATACCTCCAAAATAGGTTATGCTTACTGAAATAATACCAATTTTAATAAAAATCATATGAAAATGAGAAGTTCGAACCCCATACACCCTAATAAAAGATACCTTTTTCAAATATGAAATTGAAGAAAAATAAAACTATTCTATATACTCAAAATTATTCTATTGGTAAAAATTCATATTCTAAATTACATCCAGTTTTTTGTATATATGAACTCAAATTATTTACTATAATATCTTTAGTGCATCCAGATGGAATGTGTATATACAAATCTTCTTTAGCTCTGCTACATGCAACATAATACATTCTGACAAATTCATTTGAACTGCTTTCAGCAGTTAATTGGGGTTGAGAAAAGACATCTGAAATATTAATTCCGTCTTGACGTGTAGGTGTTAGACTTACAATCACTTTATTCCATTCCAAGCCTTTCGCATGGTGTGCAGTCATATATATGCTGTTTTCTGAAAATACTTCAGTAAACAATTTATATGATGTATCCCACCTTAAAGAAGATACATTATTTTTTAAATCCTCTCTGTCTTGTTCGTCAAAAACAGATATTACGTTAAGGCCATCCTTAAACAATTTTCTTAAGTCAGCATACTTATCACTTGATATTTGATTGTTAAATTTCTGTATGACTTGGCAAGTAATGGAAGAATCAGAAATATCTTTAAAAATCGTTTTTAATATATGATTAAAACGAAATATAAATTTAGGAGTTATTTTTTTTGCATCAATATCCAAGTATATACGCAATGCAGAAATCATATCTATAAGTGACCCTTTTTCAAAACTTTTCCATAAATTGAAAATGAATCGAAAAGCTCGTACCCATTTAACATTGTTGTGTTCTGCAATTTCATCCCTAAGCTGTATAGGCGTATTAAAGTAACTATTATATATAGATTCTAATAGCTCTGCTTGTCCTTCATCTATATTTTGAATATAATCAAATGCTGCTGCCCAAACTCTTGTTAAAACAACACCACCATCTTTAATAACATTACCAATAATTCTTTTGCTTTCTAAAGATCTTCCAATTATGAAATGTATTTTTTTAGCTTCTATTTCTTTTTTTGTTTCTTTATTGTCATATAATTTGATACTATTTTGCGTGATGGTTCTATCTGATTGTTTTAAAAAATTGCAAAAATTAACCACGTTTTCTGTAGAACGTCTATTTCCGTTTATCGAATATGAAATATCATTTTCCATATCAATGCAAAAATCATTAAAATCGGAAGGTTTTGCACCTTGGAAACTATAAATAGATTGAGCTATATCGCCGACAACAATAATTTTGGTTGATTTTTGCCCTATTAGCTTTACAAGCAATGTCTGTAAAGGATTTGTGTCTTGAAACTCATCTACAAATACAAATGGGAATTTAACACGTAAAGCATATAAAGCTGTAGGATTGTTTTCTAAAATCCTATATCCAAAATACAAAATTTCATTATGAGTTAGTTTTCTTACCACAGACCATACATACTGTTTTAGCGGTACAATATGATCTCCTTTGATTCTGCTTGACGCTTTTATTTTATGAACAATTTCTTCTCCCTCTTTTTTTGATTTTATAAATAAATCGTTATCGACTTCAACCTCTCCCATAATCTTTTTACTATAGTTGAATTCATCCGATTCAAATCGACTTGGATTTGTGCATCTTATAAAGCTATAAATTTCTTTTTTATCGATTCCATGCAATATGCCCAGCCCCTCAATTTGGGAAGAAATCAAACCTTTTTTTGAAACAGAAATATTAAAATCTGATTTCATTATGTTTATCAAGTCATCTTGAAAAAGTTTAATTATATGTTCAATTATGAAGCCGTGTATCGTATATGCTTCAACATAATCTGCGTACCTTTCGAGTCTTCTTCGTATTTCATCTACCGCCGCATTAGTATATGTGATACAAAGAACCTTTCTTGCTTTGCTTTTTGCAATAGCTTCATTGCGTGTTATAATGTTTTTTACATTTTCAACTAAAAAATATGTTTTTCCTGCACCAGGACCTGCATAAATTTTCGAGTGTCTTTTCAGTTGGTGCTCATCCAAAATATTACCCGATGTTATAACATTAACCATTTCAACCCCTCCTTTATATAATCTGGTACAGCTATCTTACTTGTTTCATCTTTATTATATAAGTCCTTATCGGTTAAAAGGCTTAATGCAACTTCTCCTTTTTTAGTTTTAGCATAATGCAAAAACAATTCAGCAAATATTACCTTTTCATAAAATTTTGCGTTTTCGGGGTCAGCATCAACTCTTTCGTTATAAGCTTTCAAGTATTTATCTATTACTTTACATGATCGGCCATCAATATCTTTTTCATTTGCCTTCCAAGCGTTAATATTAAAGCCGTATTTTTCAAAGAATTCTTTTAGTTCATCACATAATGCTTTTTTGAAGATAATTTTTGCATTATCCAAATTATCCATATTGGCAATCAAAAGTTCATCTTCAAAAGTTTTACCACCAAGAGATTGTGTGCATATATGAAAATTCTCGATAGCAAAACGATCGCGTAATTTTTTAATATGTAATACTTCCTCGTTTTGATATGATTCTAAAGATTTTAATTTCCCATCCTCATCTATCCATTTGAAATCTTTATCAGTAATACAAAGTACTTTCTTGTTCACAGCATTTCCGTTAAATAATTCAACAAAATGTTCAAAATGCTTTCCACCAATTTCTACTATTGAAATATGTTCGTCCTCATATGAACATCCACAAGTGGTCATAAATAAAGGCATCAACAATTTTTCTGCAATACCCTCTACTAAAATCACTTTATCTTCCTAAATTTTCATTATATATGTCTGTTATTTGCTGTTTTATTATGGCATCCTTATCTTTCTCATCCATATGCTTAATGTTATAAAAATATGTGGATTTTGATATTTTTAAGTATCCTAACATTTCTTTTATCTGATATTTTTGCCTTAATTCATATACAGCCTTTATTTTTTCTTGCTTTGTCGCTGTATCCTTTCCTGAACTAAGGCATCTAATTTTTTTAACAGATCATTCTCCATTTGTAGCTGTTTATTTCGTCTTTCAAGTTCGGCTATCTTTTTATCTTTTTCATCTTCAGTATTATTTTCTTTTTTATTTTCTTCTGGGTTCATTATCTTTGGCCTACCTTTCGGCTTCTCTATAAGACCATTATACCCTAATTCTTTATATTTTTTAACCCATGAACGTATTAATCCATGATTAAGTAATAATTCGTTTGCTATTGAATTCTCTGTTTCTCCATTCTCAATCCTCTGTATTACCTCTAATTTATACTCTACACTAAATTTCCTTTTTGTATGTTTCACCTCAGTTACACATTCTCCATGTATCTTATATTTTGCAACTAGACACTTAACTGTAGAGGCTTCAATACTAAATTGTTTGGCTATCCTGCGGCTCCCATAACCTAGGTTATGTAATTCTATTATCTTTATTTTATCTTCCTTCGTTAATTTCATTTTAAAAACCCAATTATCCTTTCTTGATTTCTCAAGTCCAAATAATTGGGTTCACTTTATAGCTGGGGGGTTTCTAAAACAAAAAACAGATAATCACAACGTATTATCTGTGTTCTCTTAAGATGGCGCAGAGGAGGGGATTTGAACCCCTGCACCGTTTTACCGATCTGCACGCTTTCCAAGCGTGTCCCTTCAGCCTCTTGGGTACCTCTGCACTGGAGCAAGCGGCGAGAATCGAACTCGTACTAACAGCTTGGGAAGCTGCGGTTCTACCATTAAACTACGCCTGCATTTACAATATACTTTCTATACTGCAATAAATTTTATCATATTCCTTTAAAATAGTCAAATATTTATCATCAATCATAAAATATAATTTATTTCTTTTAAACTCTTATTTTATCACAAATATAACCAGCATTTAAAAAATTGCTTGCAATTAAAAGTTATGGTATAATAATATAAATAATAAGGTGAGGATTTAGTATGAGCTGTAAATACCCAATTATTTTAGCACATGGTATAATTTTGAAGGATATCAAATTCTTCAAAGCTTTTGGGCGAATTGAAAAAATACTTAAAAAACAAAATCATATGGTTTATACTGCTAAAACTGATGGGTTTGGCACAATAGAAAATAACGCTCTACAACTTAAAAGTTATATCTTAGAAATATTAAAAAAGGAAAAAGTTAGCAAGGTAAATATTATAGCACATTCAAAAGGTGGCTTAGATGCTAAATATATGATACAAGAACTTGGTATGGAAAATTATGTTGCCTCTCTTACAACGCTTTGTACACCACATAAGGGATCTCAAATGGCCTCCAAGCTATTACGACTTCCTAAAGTACTATTATATGGATTTTCATTCTGGATTAATTTAACTTATCGCATATTTGGAGATAAAAAGCCTAATGCCTATCTCGTATGTAAACAATTACAAAGCATCCCCATAGAAACGACTTGTATATTTGATCAAGTATACTGTCAAAGTTATTCAACTACGCTAAGAAGAAGCAGAGATGATTTTATTATGGGAATACCACTTATCTTTTCTAAGCATTGGGAAAATACTTCCTCTGATGGATTAGTTACTAAAGAGTCTGCCTCCTTTGGTACATATAGAGGGGATTGTATAGAGGATTCTATATCTCATAGTGAGATCGTGGATTTTATGACCAAAAAGAATAAAAGAGAAAAAATATATCAATTCTATATTACTCTATGTGAGGATTTGAAGAATAGAGGATATTGATAAAGGGGCTAAATATAATAGCTCCTTTTTATAGTTTATAAACTTGTTTTATTATCTGTCTTACATTAGTATAACTGCATTCTTTAAAAAATTCATTAATGTCCATATATTCTACTGCTAAGATTCTTTCTTCTTTAATTTCTGTAATTTTAAATTTATCTATTATAAATACTACAGGATAAATTGTTTTACATATGGGCAAATTATGATGATCCATAAACTTTATACAAATTGGACTTGCTTCAAATTGAAAATCATCTTTATGTAAAAGCACTCCTGTTTCTTCAAAGCATTCTCTTATTGCTGTTTCTATATGAGTTTCTCCTTCTTCAATATGCCCTTTAGGACAGGATAATACTTCTTTACCATAAATCCATTCTTTAGTAACGAGAATTTTCTCTTGGCAAGCTACTATTGCCATAGCACTTTCTTCTTGCTTCCAATCTCCTAAATTTATCCAATAATATAATAGATTGTCTTTTACTTTTTCAAAAATACCACCACAAGAAAGAATCACTCTTTGGGAAGCCAAATTATTTGAATCAACTGTAAGTAGAAAATTAGACATCCCTATATTTTTTCCCTCAATTAATAATTTTTTTAATGCCATTTTGGCATAGCCTTTATTTCTTTCCCATGGAGCAATTCCATATCCAATATGGCCTGCCGATTGTAAGATAAAATCATTAGTCCCTATTCTCAAATTAATACAACCTACGATTCTTCCATCAACTAGAATCATATAGCTTCGTGCTAATACAAATCCCTTTGGTAAGGTATCCTTATGTTTGCACAAATTTATTTCCTTTATAAACTCTTTAAAATCTAAATTTCTTGGGTTTAAGCAATAGGGTATTTTCTCTTCTCCACATTCTTCTTTATATTTATGTATAAATTCACAAAATGAAGATTCATCCTCCAATGCTATTTCTTTAAGTTCTAACATTTCCTTCTCCTAATTTAATATATAAGTTGTTATAAAATAGCTTCCATCCCTATCTTTTGGATTCTCATACCTATTCTTTCATAAAATTTAACAGCATTTATATTATCTGCCCAAACATTTAGAGTCACATTGTAATAGTTCTTTTCCTTTGCATAGGCTAAGACGTATTCATAAAGCATTTTACCGATATGCTCTCCTCTAAATTCTTCATCTACACATAAGTCATCAATATAAAGTGTTCTGATATGATACCTCTAAAGTAGCTTGGTAAGATATGGTATATCCTTTAGGCTTGCACGTCTAATATTTACTTCCATTAATGTAACCTCCAAATTTTATCTATAAATTCATTATACAATACTACAGTATTAAATCCAATCCTTCCTTTTGAAATTAAAATATTTTTTGAAGTTTATTTTTGAAACAATAGATTAAACACCTGTATCTCCTATGCCTCTTTAAAAAAGAAAAAACCGATATTACAGTTTCTTCATTTTTATTATAAATATTTGAAAATTTTTTAACCATTTCTTTTATAATCAATATTAGCCAACTTTGCTTGCTTAATTAAATCTTTTGTTTGTAATTTATACCGTTTTCCATCTTTAATAAACTACGTTCCACATTGCCTAAATTCATGTACCCAGTCAAAATTTAGTGGTCGAGCATAAGTATCAGATTCTCCCCCCTACTACAAGCTCTATGTTATCAAGATAAGCTTCTATATCAATCTTTTCTTATAAAGGCTGTACTGTAATACACTTATGTTTAATAGGTATTTCTTTAAAAATAGATAATTTATAATCTGCATTTCTTTGATTTTCAATGGTACAACATACAATCACATTATCATATCCTTCATGCCAGTCCTTTGGAATAGTATTCATAAATCTATCAATCATGTACTCTTATTATAATGCACTGTCTTACCGCAAAAATAAATGCAATAATATACAAGGTAAATCGATGAGAATGTATTGCGTAGTTAATTAAATTCAGTTTTCTGACTAGAAACTGCATGGAAAGCAATTAGCAGAACAATAATTGTTCACAGTTTGAGAAGGCTGTCATAGCAAAGTTGTTTTACCATTTTACTTTCGTATATTCAATTCTTTACGTACAATAAATTCTAATTTGATCCTTAAGTATCCAGGCTAATAATGTATGAAGTCATACATCCTTGCCTCGTATATCATTTTGTTGCATTTCTTGTAAGTGTTTGTTCATCTTCTTTATTTTTACTTTTATCGAAAAATATATCGAAAACCACATTACTAAATAGACTAATATAAACCCACCAACATATCCTAATGCACCATATAAGTAATGTGGCATCCAATTCATTACATATCCTATACCGAAAAACGGAATGGCAATAACAGCAAAATGTATCAATGTTTGCTTTAATAGACTCCATTTTTCTATTTCCCAAATCACGGACGAACCGCCACTCACCGCCCCAACAAGAAGCGAACAAATCATTTGCACGATTACTGCAGTTATTTCATTATCACCACACCAATCTATAAGTTCTGGCGGAGCGGGAAAATATTCACCATGTCCCATACAAAGAGAAAATATAATTGTAATAATTAAACTTATAGTTACACCGATAGGTGAACCTACAAGGCTGCGAAAGAGTATCTTATTTTTCATAATATCACCTCATATACCCAATGTTTTCTTGATTTTTTTAACATATCGTCTTGAAACAAAACTAACGTTTCCATTTGACAACGATACGCAAATTGTGCCGACTGTACTTAAATCAAATTTTTTTGCCTTTTCTATATTAATGATTTCAGAATTTGAAATACGCACAAAGCCTTTATTATTTAACCTCTCTTCGATTTCGTATAAGCGAAGACGTAAGACAAATTCTTTTTTATCTGTGACAGCAAATACTTTTCCGACAGCTGCGTAAATTCTAAATATATCTGTTTGTTCTAAAATCTGCACAACATCACCGTCAAAACCAACGATACCTTGCGAATTTTCTTCTGATATGCGTTGCATTAATTCAGTAATTTCTTCTGTCATTTTTTCGGCAACAATGATTACTTTTGTTTCCAAACAGTTTTCATCAAGTTTAATTTCAAATTTCACAAATAAACCTCCTTATGTATAGTGTGCCTTATACGAATAAATTATATTAAATCCATAGATACATTTCAATTCTTTTTCCATAGTCGGTTAATTTGAACATACAAGTGGTATTCAACTAATAATACGGGCTATTTTTAGCTAATTAAATCTAGTAGTATAATAATGGCAAGGTAGAAAATAGTGCAATAAAAAAAAGAAACCTTAATTTGGCTTCTTTCTCGTTGAGTGTTCGTATACCCCTGATATGGTGCACCGACTTACCGCAAAAACGAACACGGTAATATACAAGGTAAACAGACGAGAATTATATTGCGCGGTTGAGTTCCCACTGTCGGACTATAAATTGTATGGCAAGCAGTTAGTCGCAAGGGGCTAACCGCTCACGGCTTGCCCGTTCGGTTGCAAGGGCTGCCATAGCGTTTAAATTTTAACAATAAGGCAATAACGCTGCAAAGTAAAATAAATATACCGAACAATACGGGTAAATGCCAAACTTGAAAACTCGTCATTGCCTTAAATGCTATTGTAGCGGGGAAAGCATAGGCAATATATTGCATAAATTGTGGCAACATATCTGCGGGAAACATAATGCCCGACAGCATAGTGGACGGCAAAAATATTGCCATTGCTACCATTGTCAACTTTGCTTGCTGTTTAATCAAAAGCCCAAAAATACAACTGATAGCAAGAGTTATCGCAAGCAACGCTATAAGCGATAAAAAATACCATATCAAATCAGGCGGCAATTCCGCTTTGAAAATTAAAGGCGAAAGGGCAAAAACTATAAGACAGCATATAAGCGTATGTATAAATGACGAAATAAATTGCGATATAACGCCAAACCAAATAGGCGCGCCGTTTGCATTATAGACCTTTTTAACGTCTGTTCCGTAGATTTCCGCAACTGCGGGCGGTACGCCGAACAACGCGCTCATTATGATTGTAAACACGGTCATTGACGAAATAAGAGTTTTTGTAGCGTTCGTATCAATAGTAGTGAAAATTCCGCCCATAAATAGAAAAAATATGATCGGCACAAGATAACAAGCAATAAGCATACCTTTACTGCGTATATCAAACTTGAATTGTAAACCAATCCCGTATAAAAAAGCCTTCATTAGTTCGCACCTCTCACAATGTTCATAAAGTTTTGTTCAAGCGATATTCTATCGGTCTGAATTTCCGAAATCGATATGCCTTTTTGTTTGTATTCCGATAATAGCGTAAATAAAGTTTCCATAATATTTTCCGTTTCGTATTCGTTTTGCCCGTCGGCGGTTTTTATGCGTATAATATGCCTTTTGCCGCCCATAGCGGTAAATTCGTCAACCGTTCCGATAAAAGCAATATTCCCGTCCCGTAAAACTGCTACTCTGTCGCATAATTCTTCGACTTCCGCCATATCGTGGCTTGCAAGAATTATTGTTTTGCCTTGTGATTTTAATGCGCGTATTTGTTCGTGCAACGATACGCGCCCCTCAACATCAAGACCCGCCGTCGGTTCGTCAAGGAAAATAATGTCGGGGTTGCCTATAAGGGCAAGCGCGAGGTGTAAGCGGCGTTTTTGCCCCGTAGATAAATCGGCATATTTCTTTTTTGATAATTCGGGTATTCCGAAAGCATTTAACATTTCTTTATCGGGTACGGTTTTATGCCAATTCGCAAACAGTTTAACGGCTTCCATAGGTTTAATATAGGCTTGTAAAGCGGACGATTGTAATTGGATACCGATTTTCCCGTTTACGGTTATATTTCCGCTATCGTAAGTGAGTAAGCCCTCAATACATTCCAAAGCCGTAGTTTTTCCCGCACCGTTTACGCCGAGCAAAGCAAAGATTTCACCTTTTTGTACGGTTAAATTTATACCTTTCAATACGGTATTAGTGCCGTAACTCTTTTTTAATTCTTTGACCGCGATTATATTATTCATTTTTTACCTCGAAAGGGTTAATACTCAAATTCTCAAAATAAACACCCAGCGCAGGCTCGATAAAAGCATTCAGAATATTTTGCATATCGTTATCTGCTTGTGCGTTTCCGAAATTCATCAGTTGTGATAACATACTCACATCGCCGCCCGTAAACTCTGTTATAAGTTGCCAAAATTCTTTTGCAATAATTTGTCCTTGTTCGCTATCGGGCGCTATGCCGTTCTCAACGCATTTTTCTATTTTACTGACAATTAAGTTAAACTTATTTATAAACGCGACACCCGTATCTTTATCGAATTTCTTATGACAGTAGTCGAGCATATTATCGTCAA
>CAJUHL010000016.1 GCA_910586425.1 uncultured Bacilli bacterium | reverse complement strand
TATACTGACATTTTCAAAAAACGATACAACATGACTTTATCACAAAATGATTACAAAAAGGCATATTTTTGTTGACTTTTCATATAATCTTTAGTACAATCTTAATTGGTACATTTTATATATCCCAGTGAAATAAGTATTGGGAACACTTATTTCAAAATATAATATAAAAGAAAGGGAAATATTTATGAAAAATACATATATGCAAAGAAAAGAAGACATTGTACGTAATTGGTATGTAATCAATGCGGAAGGTCAAAATCTTGGGCGTGTAGCGACTAAAGTTGCACATATCTTAAGAGGTAAGCATAAACCAACATTTACACCTCATGTAGACTGTGGAGATTATGTAATTGTTGTCAATGCTTCAAAAGTAAATCTAACAGGAAATAAGTTAGATGACAAAATTTATTATAACCATAGTGGTTATACAGGTGGTCTTAGAGAAAGAACTGCACGTGAAATGAAAGAACACTATCCAGTAGAGATGATTGAAAGAGCTGTAAAAGGTATGCTTCCAAAAGGAAGACTTGGACGTCAAATGTATAAAAAATTATTTGTGTATGAGGGTGCTGAACATCCACATACTGCTCAACAACCTGTTGAGTACACGAAATAGGAGGTCTCAAAAATGACAAAAGTTTATATTGGAACTGGTAGAAGAAAATCATCTGTCGCACAAGTAAAGATGACTCCAGGAAAAGGTAAAATTACTGTAAATGGTAGAGATGTTAGAGATTTCTTCCCATATGAAACCAATGTGATGGATTTGAAACAACCTCTTACGCTTACAAATAATGAAGAAACATTTGATATTGATGTAAAAGTATCTGGTGGTGGATTTACTGGACAAACAGGTGCAATTCGTTTAGGGATTACAAGAGCATTATTAGAATATGATGCTCCAAATGCAGAAAACGAAGGAAGCTATAGAAGTGTTTTAAAAAGAGCTGGTTTTGTTACAAGAGATGCAAGAAGTAAAGAACGTAAAAAACCAGGTTTAAAAGCTGCACGTCGTGCACCACAATTCTCAAAGAGATAGTTATTTCGAGAAGCCCAATGGATGGGCTTTTTTGTTATATGAAATGGAACGCTTTTCTGTTATAGTATATAATGAATGTATTAAATGAGGTTTATAAAAGGCAAAAATTTATGTGGCTTAACAAGCTATTGCTTCCAAATACGCTGAATTATAAAATGAATATTGAAAGGAGAGATATTTATGCAAGATAAAAAAAGTTTTGGTAAATATATTGCTGAAAAAAGAAAAGAAGCTAATTTAACACAAGAAGAATTAGCGGGCAAATTATATGTCATTCCAACCACAATATCCAAATGGGAACGTGGAATTACATATCCTGATATTACTGTAATTACAAAATTGTGTAAAGAACTCAATATTTCAGAACATGAATTTTTTACAGCTTGTGATGATGAAGTATTCCATCAAGAAAAAATGGAAGTAAAAAAATATAGAACCATTAAAAAGTGGTTATTTTACATAATAAATATAGGTTATTTGATAGGTCTTATCACCTGTTTGATTTGCAATTTAGTGATTGATCATACCTTATCTTGGTTTCTGATTGTCTTTGTCTCTATTTTAATTTCCTTTACCCTTACGAGTGTTCCATTTTATTTGAAGAAAAATAAATATAGATGGTTTAAAATAGCGATTATTTTTACCGTATTGGTATATCTGTTATTGTTTACCATTGATAGGGTTTATCATGGAGAATGGCTGTTAGAGAGTTTCCAAATTGCAACCTTCGTTTTTGTATTCTTATGGATGGACTTGTTATTGTGTACATTTACCCATATGGATATCCATTATAAAATAGCAATTAGCTTGTTATTGGTTGCGTTTATTACTATATATACCAATCCATTCTGTGATTATATTTTAGATTTTGAACAAAAGGAAAACAATATTCCAAATTGTATTTGTGCAGGTTTTATGGTAATTGGGGCAATTGGCATTGTGATTAAGAAAATAGGAAATAGACTGCTATGAGAAATATTTTTATACATGGACTAGGCCAGACAGGGGAAAGCTGGAATATGACGAAACAATATCTGGAAGAATTTGATGTGGAGACACCAAATTTATTCCAAAATAAATTAACTGAAATGTCTTATGTGAACCTTTATCAGGTATTTGCTAATGAATGTAATAATAAATCGGGGAAACTGAACTTATGTGGGCTTTCTTTAGGTGGTTTATTGGCACTTGAATACGCTAAAGAATATCCAGATAAGGTTAATTCTCTTATTTTAATTGGAATTCCTTACCAGATACCCAAAGTTTTATTTCAGATTCAAAAATTTATTTTCAAGTGGATGCCAAGAAAATCATTTGAGAAAATGGGTATCAACAAGGGTGACTTTTGTCGCTTGGTAAATTCCATGTATCATATCAAAATATCACAAAATTTAGAAAAGATAAAATGTAAATGTTTGATTTTATATGGTTCAAAAGATTATAGTAATCAAAAAAATGCGAAACAATTCAGTATTGGTATTCCAGATAGTACTATTAAAATGGTTGCGAAATCTTCTCATGAAGTGAATATGGATCAACCAGAAGCACTTGCGCATCTGATTGCTGAATTTTGGAAAGAAAGTGAATAATATTCAGGACTTATTTCAAAGATGAATGTATTATTTGAGGATGGAGATGAAATGATATGGATTTAGAGAAAATAGAAAAGTTTATAGCGAAACAAAAAGTTAGTTTTATTGGTTCCATTGATTCTGAAGGGTATCCTAATGTAAAAGCAATGTTAAGACCAAGAATGAGAAATGGGGTAAGAGAATTTTATTTTTCTACCAATACCTCATCTATGAGGGTAATGCAATATCAAAAGAATTCAAATGCTAGTATATATTTTTATCATAAGGGATTCATTCATTATACTGGAGTTATGCTAAAAGGAAAAATGGAAGTTTTAACAGATCAGGAAATTAAAAATAAAATATGGGAAAAGGGGGATACCATGTTTTATCCGAAAGGGGTAATGGACCCAGACTATTGTGTGTTGAAATTTACTGCAGAGGGTGGTAGATATTATTCAGATTTGAGGACAGAAAACTTTTTGATACAGTGATGATTGAAGATGGAGTTGATTTGTTATGAATAAAGAGATTTTATTATCTAATATAGATAAAATCCATACAACTGTTATGGGAATTAATCGAATCAAAAGAAATCTAAAATTAGATAATATTGATGTTGTTTCGTATTGTAAAAATAAAGTATTAGATAAGGATTGTAATATTTGTAGGCAAGGAAAAAATTGGTATTGTGAAGTGGATCATATTAGAATTACAATTCATACCACTTGTTATACTATTATTACAGCACATATTATGGATTGAAAAAGGATGTTAATAGGTAAACTTTTGATTTTTGTGACATTTTTTAGTCAATAATAAAATTTTTATGATGTTATAGACACACTGAAAAGACATAAAATTTGTAAATTTTAAAAATATAGAAATAATGTACTTGTTTAGTATATAGGTGTAGTTAGTGGAACTACTTATCTAATTTTTACACAAAGCTAAAATTTTTTGTAGGAGTTTAGTTATACAGGCAACTATTGATGCGTAATGATGTTTACCTTCACTACGTTTTTATATCAATAAAAAGTCTACTACCAAATTTACTACTTCATCAATTTACTAATTATTATTATACGTGTTATAATAAGTATGGTGAAGTGTATGCGTTTGAGTAATAAATGGGAATGTTATAAAATTATAGATGCTGGAAATGGTGAAAAATTAGAAAATTGGAATGGTATTGTTTTAAGGAGACCTGATCCACAGGCAATTTGGCCTGTAGAAAGCAATCCGCTATGGAATCAATTAGATGGTTTTTATCATCGTAGTTCCAAGGGTGGCGGCGAATGGGAATTTCGAAAAAAACTTCCAGAATATTGGACAGTACATTATAAGGATTTAACGTTTAAAGTATCTCCAACCAATTTTAAACATACTGGATTATTTCCAGAACAAGCTATTAATTGGGATTATATGATGGAAAAGATTCGTCGCAGTAATCGTCCAATTAAGGTGCTTAATTTATTTGCTTATACTGGTGGTGCTACGATGGCGTGTGCACAAGCTGGTGCAAGCGAAGTGGTTCATGTAGATGCTTCTAAAGGTATGACAGAATGGGCGAAAGAAAATATGTATTTATCACATTTGGAACACCAAAAAATTCGATTTATTGTAGATGATTGTTTAAAATTTGTAGAACGTGAAGCAAGGAGAGGGAATCAATATGATGCAATTATCATGGATCCTCCTTCATATGGGCGTGGACCAAATGGAGAGGTATGGAAGTTTGAACATAATATATTTCACTTGATTCAAGCCTGTATGAAAATATTGAGTCCTCAGCCATTATTTTTCTTAATAAATTCTTATACCACAGGAATTTCTGCGACTGTACTCGAAAATATATTGAAAACAACTGTTTTAAAACAATATCCATATGGTAAAGTAGAGGCAGGAGAGGTTGGACTTCCCATTGAAATGAATTCTCTTATTTTACCTTGTGGAATTTATGGAAGATGGGAAACTACAGAATGCTAGTATTAGAAACAAAAGGTTTTGTAATTTTATTGGTATTGTTACTTGTGGCTGTGATGCTTTTTGGTTTTAAAGTAGATAAAAAGAAGCATTCAGGTAGTTCTATTATAATCAATACTCCCATTCAAAAGTATGGAAAATTTATGAGTAGTTATATTGGATTTCCTTTTGAATTACAATGTTCATTTAATAGTGGAGTAACAGTAGAATTGGACAATGGTTACTTAATGGATTCTGATGGAAAAATAATAAATAGAGTGGATGGAAAATACGTTATCCAATGTGACGATGTGATTTATTGGAATTGGGAGGAACAAGAGGATATTCCTTCTAGTGTGAAAATCTTTTTTCAGTTCGATTCTACTATAAAAGAGTATCAATTGATTAGAGATGGTTATGAATACCAGTTAGAGCCATAGCTCTTTTTTTATATTGGAATATTGGCTTATTTTTACTATGCATGACTTAACAATTTACATATGTTATAGAGAAAGGAGTGAAATCAGTATGAATCCATATGAAAAAGCGCTAAAAAAAATTGAGAATGATGCTTGTTGTAAACCGCAGTGTTTTAGTATGATTGGACCAACTGGGCCAACAGGACCGACGGGACCATCAGGTGGGGCAACAGGACCAACAGGACCAACGGGAGCAACAGGACCGACGGGAGCAACAGGACCGACGGGAAGTTCAGCTGCATCTGCAAGTTGCTTTTGTGTAGATCAAATGAGAAACGTTATTCAACAAATTATTACACTATATCCAAATGATAATCTAATTATTGCTATGGAAAGCGGAAATAATGTCAGTGGAAGACCTAGTAGCCTATTACCACCACCTAATAACAATCCTAATTCAGGTTTATTTCAGCTACTGAATAATCAAGGAGTTCCAGAAGAAGCAGTTTCTATTTGTAGAATTGCATCCATTACTATTACAAGTAGTGTGTACAATAATGCGATTACATATTTACCTGCACCAGACCCACTTCCAACTGGGTGCGATGCCAACTGTGAAGCTGCCCTTCGTTCTTATTTACCAGTAGGGACTGCAAGTGTCGATATTAATGCGGGAGGGCAAACGGTAGCACAAGGAGATATTATAAGAAGTGAATATGGAATGGTGGTTGTAGCTGGACCTAATAATAGTAATCCTGCTTTTGTTTCATTATGTAAAGCAGAAATTGTTAATATTTAATGAAATAATCATGATATTTCTTTGGTAATTACATATAGTTTAATAGGTGAACTGTATGCTCAAATACAAATTAGGAACATTGTTTCTACTTATGATTGGAATATTTAGTTTTAGTTTTGCATCTGCTCAAGATAGTGAATTTCCTTTATTGGGGAAAGTCATTTACATAGATCCTGGACATGGTGGGAGTGATCCTGGTGCAATGTATAAAGAGATTAAAGAAGCAGAACTTAATTTGCAAATTAGTGAAAAATTACAAGAAAAACTTCTTTCTTTAGGAGCAATCGTATATATGACTCGGTACGGAGATTATGATTTGTCTGTTACCAATACCATCAACCGAAAACGTAGTGATTTATCCAGAAGAGGAAATATTATCAACCGCTCTGATTGTGATTTGTTTTTGTCCATTCATTTGAATGCAGAAGAAACAGGAATTTGGAGAGGTGCAGAGGTTTACTATGATGATATTAATCCAGAAAATGAAAAAATTGCTAAAATTATGCAGGAACAAATGAAAAAATATTTAGGAAGTAAGCGAAACCTTAAAAAAACAGGTGTATTATATTTACAAAAAAGAGTAGAAAGACCAGGTGTTTTAATTGAAGCAGGATTCTTAAGTAATAGTAGTGATCGTTATTTATTAAAACAAGAAACTTACCAAAATAAAATTGCTACTGCAATTACAGAAGGTGTACTTGAATATATAAAACAAAAATCCAGTGAATAGTGAAAGCTGGATTTTTATATATAAAGAATATAGTTTTGTCAAAAAGGACTTTATTTTATAGCACATATTATAAATTTCAAGCGTATTTTACTACTAATTTACTACTTTTGGAAGCAAAATATAAGAAATTATATGTGTTTATCTTTCAAAAATAAAAATGTTATAAACACTTATAAATAAAGGTTATATCTACATTTAAGAGTTTATAACAAGATAAGCAAAAATTTACATTATTTATCACATAAAAAAACACAATCTTTTTTAAAAATTTATGTTATAATGGTAACGATGATGGTAGGTGAGGATATGGCAAAGAATAAAATATTCAAAACATTAGACGAACAAGTTGAAATTTTGAAATCAAAAGGTCTTGTTGTAGAAGATACACAAAAGGCAATGGCTATTTTATTCCGAGAAAATTACTTTTTTATCAATGGTTATCGGCATTTATTTATGCGGTCTGTCAAAGAAAGTGGTTTTATAGAAGGAACTACTTTTGAAGAATTATATGCGATGTTTACATTTGATCGTAGAATACGTAATATTATTTTTAAATATATTTTAGTGATTGAAAATAATATTAAATCTATTATTAGTTATCAATTATCAAGGAAATATGGATTTAAAGAGAAAGATTATTTGAATCCTAAAAACTTTTGTCAAGATCATATGAAAACAAGACAAGTGCATGATGTATTAAATAAAATGAAACGTCAAATTCGTGTCAATGGCAATCAACATACAGCAACTATGCATTATATTAGTAACTATGGTTATATCCCAATGTGGATTTTGGTAAAAGTACTCTCTTTTGGAATTATTTCAGAATTGTATAATATTTTAAAAAATGAGGACCAATTAGAAATTGCCGAAATTTATAATGTAGACTCAGATACTTTGTCAGTTTATTTAAACTTACTGTCTAATTTTAGAAATCTGTGCGCTCATGAAGAAATTTTATATGACCATAGAACGCAACGTTCTATTCCAGATTCTAAATATCATTATTTACTCGCAATTGATATGACTGACGATGAATATAACTATGGAAAAAATGATTTATTTGCAGTTATTATTATTATGAAGCAGATGTTAAGTGAGCCAGAGTTTGTCCAGTTGGTGAATGAAATTGGATATGAAATTGATGTATTGGATGGAAAAATAGATGTGGTTCCACTGAATCTTATTTTAAATAAAATTGGCTTTCCAGATAATTGGAGAGAAATTAAAACATTATAGGAGGACTATGAAACAGAAATTTACTTATTTTGTTGTAGGCTGTATTTGTATGATGGCTGGTATATGCGGAACGATTGTTGTATACCGAACATATCCGCAAGAAACTGTTACAAAAACAGTACAGGATGTAACAGTGTATGAAACCAATACCATTAAATCGGCAATTGATAAAATTTATGATGCGGTTGTGGTAGTTGAGGAGTATGATGCGAAAGGAAGTCTAGTAGGAACAGGAACTGGATTCGTTTATAAAAAAGAAGGGGACAAAGGTTATATTTTAACCAATCATCATGTTATTGAAGATGCTTCTTTTATTCGGGTGTTAACTTCACAGGAAAAGGAAATCGATGCACAATTACTTGGAAGTGATGAATATTCAGATATTGCAGTTTTATCGATTGCCTCTGATGAGGTGCTTCAAGTCGCATCATTAGGCGATAGTACCAATATGGAATTAGGTGATACTGTTTTTACGGTAGGATCTCCGCTTGGAAGTAAATATATGGGAACAGTAACCAAGGGAATTTTATCTGGACAAAATCGAAAAGTAACAGTCAAGTTATCTACAGGAAGTTTTATCATGGATGTTTTACAAACAGATGCGGCAATTAATCCCGGAAATAGTGGAGGCCCATTATTAAACATCAATGGTGAGGTGATTGGCATCACGTCATTAAAACTGGTTCAAGATGAGGTAGAAGGTATGGGATTTGCAATTCCAATAGAACTTGCGATTGCCTCTATTGATAAATTAGAACATGGAGAAAAAATTGTCAGACCAACATTGGGCGTTCAGTTAACTACTTTAGACAATCCTTATTTGTTTCGAAATTATCAAATTACAATTCCAACTGATGTTAAAAATGGAGTTGTGGTGGTATCAGTAGAGGATGGAAGTGATGCTGCAAAATCAGGAATACAGAAGGGCGATATCATTATTAAAATAGAAGATAAGGAAATTACGGAAGCCAGTCATTTTAAATATATTTTATATCAGTATAGTATTGGAAATAGTATTACGTTAACAGTTCTTCGTGATGGGAAAGAAAAGGTCATTGAAGTTACACTTACCTCTTCTTATGGTCAATAAAAAAATATTATGAATGAAAAGTATGCTGTAATGTTGATTATAGTGATATTTAGTCTTCCATATGTGAATAGATAAGTATAAAATTTATACCTATTTGTTAGCGATCTAAAAGATACGCAAATGTATCTTTTTGTTATACAAAATGTGGTTATTATTTAATTAGGGAATTGTTCTAAATATAAGATGCATTTGAAATAATAGAATATAGAATGAATCAATTTCTTTCTTAAGTACCTAAAATATTATTTTACATATAATGTTTTAGGGGGCATTTGTATGAATTATAAGATAATTATAGACGCGAGTCATGGTGGGGATGATATTGGTAATTTACTGTTTAATATTCCAGAAAAGAATGTAACATTGGAATTATCTAAATATATGTACCAAAAACTACAAGAGCTAAATGTACCTGTAACACTTATACGCAACGAAGATGAAATGATTTCTCCATGGAATCGCATGAAAAAGATATCAGAAGTATATGGAGATCATAAATATGTAATTGTAATATCTAATCATGTATATACAAAAAAGGAATATGAAATTGTGTATGGATTAAAACATGATGCTCAATTACCTAACCAGGTGGCATCTCACTTGATGTCTAATCAAGAACAAGTGATATGTCATTCTAAAAGATTGGGATTCAATGCACATTTGGATTATTATCCAATTCATAGAAATAGTGCGAATATGCAAGTGTTACGGATTTCTTTTCCTTTTGTTCAAAATAGAGGCGATTTGGATAAGGGTGTAGAACAAATTGTAAATGCGATTTTAGAATACATTGGTGGAAAAAAGGAACAGGATGTTTATCAAGTAACAAAAGGTGATACTATGTGGAACGTTGCGAAAAAATTTCATATGAATGTAGATGAATTAAAGTGGCTAAATGGATTTACGGATAATTTGTTGAGAACTGGTGATAAGATTAAGGTAAAAAGTGAATCACAAAATATTCAGTATGTGGTTGGGAAAGGTGAAAACTTATATCAAATTTGTAAAAAATTCCATTTAGATATTAAGGAATTAATGGAATATAATCATAAAAAAAGTAATTTAGTGCAGATGGGGGATATTTTAAATATTCCAAAAAAATCAATTGAGCATTCAGTACGTCAAGGTGAAAATTTATACCAAATTGCAGGTTTGTATCATACAGATGTAAAAAAAATAATGGAAAAAAATCGATTGAATCACTCTGACATTCAAGTTGGTGATATTATTACAATATAAAAAACTTCGTATGAAGTTTTTTAGTGCAGCTCTTTACATTCCCCAGTATATGGCTGATAAAAACAATGATTTTTATATCTTCCTGTATTTTGTTGGTCCCACCATAAGGCTTTACAACTTTGTCCTGTACTTGGGGCATAAAACCATAAGGCATTGGTTGCAGGATGGAAGTATTCGCCACGAATTACACGGTCTGCAAGTTCTTGCTCTTTTAAAGTGGGTTTACTGAAAAATAGAGGACTATCTTTCCCACTGAACCCACCTGGAGTTTGATAAATCATTTGTTGTATATTTCTAACATCTTTAAATGTAAGACAGTTGGCCAATATACGATTGACACCAACATTTCCCACCATTAGCATTCCTAAATCACCTTCACCTACTGCTTCAGCGCGCATTAATCTTGCAAGTAAATCTCTTTCAGCGGTTGTATATTTAATAATTGCCATATTATCACCTAAAATATTATATGCGTATGAAAATAAAGTCTGAACTATAGTTTTTTGAATTTGTATACATAAAATATTGTATCTATTCATATTTTATGTTATACTTTATATGTTTTGAGGAAGTAATTTAATGGAAGGTTGAAAGTTTCTAAAGCTTTTGGTTACCCTTCTAAATGCCATACAGAATAAGATATGGGTAGCAATTACTTATATAAAATTGGAGTTTCACCTACCAATTTGAAGTGGTGAAAAAATTTGAAAAAAATCAAATTTAGGGGTATAGTTCAGTTGGTAGAACGTCGGTCTCCAAAAGTGTTTACTAGGGTTTGCATTCTAAAAATGAAAAAGCCTACAATTCCTTATAAAAAGGACTTTCAATGATAGAAAAATTATGAATATTTGGTTGCATGTACGAAATCGTGTACCAAATGTTGAAACATTGATATAATTATTTTTAATTAATGATGTCTAATTTTAACTAATTTTTATTGATTTTTGCTTTGGTACATATTGATAAATTTAGTTAAAATTTGATAAAATAGATTTGCTTGTAAAAGCCAATTTAGGGGTATAGTTCAGTTGGTAGAACGTCGGTCTCCAAAACCATTGTTGTACCATCAAAAATGGCTTGTAAATAAAGGTAATTATTAATTTTATTTATATAAAATTGGAGTTTTGCCTGCCAATTTGAAGTGGTGAAAAAAATTTGAAACAAAATCAAATGAGATAAAACAAAATGTTTCAAGATCAAATTTAGGGGTGTAATTTAGCGGCAAAATCCTGGTCTCCAAAACCAGTCTCGGGAGTTCGATTCTCTCCACCCCTGCCAAGTGCAAATACACTCCAAAAAGTGGAGTTAAAATACATGAAAAGCCGTGGAAATAAAAGGAAAATCCACGGTTTTTGTTTTTACTAAAAAAGGTGTAAAAAATGGAGATTTTTAGTGAAAAATTTATAAAATCAGAAGAATTAGAAAAAAGGATAAGAACTACGTGTAGTTTTAATAATGCTACGTGTGAGTTTAGGCAAGGTAGAATACTTTATATAGGTGGTACTAATATTAGCTTTATAGAGCCTCATAAAGTAGATGTAACGATTAAAGGAAAGAAACTTATATTGATATACTTTGATAGGAAAAACTTATTTTTATATAATAGAACAATGCCTATCACGATAAAGCAATTTGATACTCTACTTAAAAGTATTAAGAAAGAGCTAGCATAGTTTATTAATCCTTTTGCTTTTATTGTAAGAATAGCTATTTTATGGTAAAATATAAGCATATAAAAGCAATTTTAATAGGAGTTAATGTGTATGAATGATATAGATAAGAAGAGCTTAGAGAATGCAAAAGAATTATTTTCAAGTGGTGCTATTAATGATGTTGAAATCGGTACTACAAAAGGATTACAACAAATTCATAAATATTTATTTGATGGTTTATATGATTTTGCAGGTATAGTTAGAAAAGAAAATATTTCTAAAGGTAATTTTAGATTTGGGAATTCTTTATATTTAGAAGAAATGCTAAGTAAAATTGAAACTATGAGTGAGAATACTTTAGAGGAAATAATTGATAAGTATGTTGAAATGAATATTGCTCATCCCTTTTTAGAAGGAAATGGTAGAAGTACTAGAATATGGTTAGATTTAATATTAAAGAAGAATTTAAATAGAATTGTGAATTGGGAAAATATAGATAAGAAATTGTATCTACAAGCTATGGAGAGAAGTCCTATTAATACATTAGAAATTAAAACTTTAATTGAAAATAATTTAACAGAGGATATGAGTTTGGAGAGCTTTTTTAAAGGAATAGAAACTTCATATTATTATGAAACTAATGAATAGCAAGTGTAATTAAAGGTGTGAATAACATCTTTTTTTTAATGCTTTAGATAAGAAATTTAAAAAATTTTTAAAAAATTTAGCAAAAATCACTCAAAACGGTTGAGAAATCCGTACTTATATAGTAGAGATTTTTTTACTCGAAAAATCTAATGTATTTGTTTATACATAGTAAGGAGTGGTTTATGTGTCAAAAAGAGTAGCAAAGATGAGTAAAATCGATATTAACCATAAGTTTTACAATCAAGAGGAAGCTTGTAAGTATGCTAAGAGATTAGTAAAAGCTATCGATTTTATATGTAAAAAGGGAAAATATAAGTGTAGTGGTGTTATTAGTGTTAGTAATATAATAGGAAAAGCAGTTGTTGATTATTATTACGAGAGAACAGGAAACGTGGGAAAACCTAAGATTATTCGTGAAGTTATAACAGATGATGAAAAAATTAAAGCATTAAATTATGGGAATTTAGGAGAAAGTGGAGAATTAGGAAATGTTTATGTTGGATGGCATTTACATGTTCTAATATTATCTTATCCTGGAGAAACTGTTAGATTAAAGATTAAAAAATACATTAATAAAAATTGGAAAAACATACCTAAGTTTTATCCAAGTACTATTACTCCAGAAGAATTAGATGAAATTATAAAAAAGAAGCAACAAGAAAATGAGAGAAAGAAAATGTTTGGAGTTGCAGATGAAAATCGAGAGAAACAAGAAAAAAATAAAGAAGAAAAGAAAGTTTATGTCAAAGATTGTGATACTGGATATGCAGAATATATGTTTCAACAATCCGAAAACTTATTCTTTATTGATGTTGATTATTCTGTCCCATCTAAAAAAGAACAGCAAGAGTTTGAAAGAAAATGTAAAACAGGTATTGATTTTATAGAGTATGCTAACTTCTCTAATCGTTTAGAGGGAAAAGATACTTATATGAGTTTTAAAAAACTTTTTGAAGAGCGTTTAAGGCTTAATACTTTATTTCACTACGGTTCTTTTTCTCGTGCTGAAAAATCGAAAGAAGAAAAGCGATATAATGAAATGCTTGATAATCATCTAAAATTTAATTCTAATAAACTACTATATACTATTACTATTCTATAAAAAATAATAAATATTACATCACAAATGGAATATACTTATTAAGAGATAGTTAATATAAGCAGTGTTACTATTGCTTTGTATTTTTTTCTAAAAATTTTTAATAGATTATTTTTTCATCTTTTTGGAAATTTTTTAAATTTAAGTAAATTGTATAAAAAAATGAATTACAATTTTTATACGATGTAAATATTTGTAAAAAAATTGTAAAAGAATTTACAATTCAATACGATATTTGTTAAAATATTTTTAGTAGTTGATAAATAAAAAAGTTTGTATTATAATAAACGCCAATAAAAAGGAGAAGTATTATGAATAATAATAAAAAGAAAAAATATAGTTATTTATTAATAGGGCTAACAAGTTTAACTGTAGTTGCTAGCATATTATATCCGAGAAATACTTATCAAGAAGAAATAAGCAAAGTAGAAACAATTCAATTAGCAGCAAATATGGAGTTAACAAAAGATGTTCTAAAAGATTATTTATATTTATCTGATTTAAATTATATTACAGAAAATAATTGGTCTTATAATGGCTGGAGTGGTCATGAAATCCAAAAAGATAAAAACCAAGATGGAGGAATTTTAAGCCTTATAATTAATGGTGAAAAAAGATTATTTGCAAAAGGTCTTGGTATTCATGCAAAAGGACAAGTAACTTTTGATATATCTGAATACTCAACTCAATTTCCAAGATTTGTTGCTAAACTTGGTGTTGATGCTGCAAGAGGAACAAATGGTAGTATTTGGTTTAGAATTACTGGTTCTAAAGATGGAAAAACTTGGGATAGACTAATAGATAAAACTGATATTGTTACAGGTATAAGTGAAGCTCTTGACGTTGATTTAGATGTTACAGGATATAAATATCTTTGTATTTATGTTGATCCAAATGGTTCAAATGCTGCAGATCATGGTACCATTGCTGATGCTCGTTTAGTAACAAAAGATTTTACTGCAGATGATACAGGAAATTATACTAAGATAAAAAAAATTGATTATTATGACAATATTTTAAGTGCTAATGATTCTGAATACAATTATAATAATAATTATAGACTTATTCTTGAAAGAGAATTAGTAAGAAAATTAGGTTATTGGAATATCCAATATACTACAGATGTAAATACTAAAATTTCTGAAACATTAGACTGGATTTTAAGTAATAATAGAATAATAGAGGAAGTTATTGAAGTTGGCGAGATTTCAAATACTACAAAATTCTTAACTGTCATTTCTGATATTTATCATAAATACCAAAGCGAATTAAATACAGAAAATGGTTATGTTTATGAAAAAATGATGATAGGTTTAGCAGCTGGATACTCTACTGATAGAATTATATCACCACTTTCATTTGGTTTTCCAACTCCTACATATGATTATTTAGAACGTTTTGAAATAATGAAAGATTTATTTATTAACAATAAATTAAAAATAGTTAAAAATAATGACTTACAAGGTGAATTTATTGATAATAATTGGTTTAAAGATTATCATGTGGAATTAATGCGTATGGTTATGCAAGATGGAACAAGTAATGGCGATCTTGTTTGGCTTAATGGTTTTACATATGAAAAACAAAGTGTGAGTTTCTATATGATAGGTTATGTATCTCCAACATATACGTTAGATAAATATTATACAGAAGAAAATAGAGAAAAATATGATAACCAATTTTATTTAAGTAAATATGGTGTTCCATATGGTTTAACAAATGGTACTAAAGTTCCAAGATATTGGATGGTATTTGCTAATGGTGGTATTTGTTGGAATGCTTCTCGTGTTGGGCAAAGTATGTATCGTGTTAATGGTGTTCCTGCAACGGGAGCTTACCAAGTAGGTCATGAATTATATATTAATTATTATGAAGATGCTAATGGTAATGGTTATTGGTCACCAAGATATGGTAACTGGAGTGGTGCTGGAAGTACTTGGGGTGGAGGAAATCCTTTCCGTTATTTATTTAACTGGAATAATAAATATTTTACAGATAAACACATTAGTGGTTCTAAGGTTGCTTCAAGTACAGGATATTTATATTTAGGACAAGCTAACTTAAATAGATATGAAGATTATAAAAAATCATTATATTTAAATTTAATAGCTAATTCTTATACAGATAATAATGAGAAATTAGAAACTTATTTTAAATCTTTAGAAGTAAATAATATAAATTTAGATACTTATGATTATATAATAAATCTTTATAAAACTATGAGTGTTCAAAATGAAGGTGGAACAATAACTTCAAGTGATTGGTATGCTTTAGCAAATAAAATAATTGAAGCATATACTTATTATCCAGTTGCAATGTTTGACTTACTTAAAGTTATAAGACCTTATTTAGAAGGTAGTGAAAAATTACATATTGATAGACTTGAAAAAGATGCATTAGAAAAAGCAACAAAAGCAACAGCAAATGAAACGATTCAAGTAGATGCTGTTAGAACTCATGCGAGACAACTATTAAATAAAGCTCAACCAGATCCTATGACATTCTCATTTGATGGTGAAAATGCTGGTAAAATTCTTAAGAATCCAATGTATCAACTTGCTTGGGCTTATAGTCTAGATGGTGGAGCCACTTTTACAGAGTTTGTAAATGATGATTCACTTGAATTAACAAAAGAAGAAATCGCTAAAATTACAGCTGATAATGATATAATCTTTAAATTTATGGGGCTAACAGATTATAGATTTACTATAGATATTACTCAAGGTTCTTTAAGTAATAATTTATTTGCTAATGATTTAGAAAATAGAGTTGTAGGTATAGATTTAGTTTATGAATGGCGTAATAGTGAAAGTGATCCCTGGACATCTTATAGAACATCTTCTCCAGATAATACTGGAAATAAAACATTATATGTTAGACGAGGAGCTACTGGAACTCAATTAGCAACCGATTCGGTAACATATACCTTTACGCTAGATAATCAACCTGATACAAGAAAGTATGTTCCTGTATCCCATTTAACTATAGAAGCAGTATCTACAGAAGCGACAAGTAATGGTGGAGCAGCTATTTATGCAATTGACGGAAACTATAATACTAGATATCATAGTGCATGGAATGGAAGCGATACTGAAAGATTTATAACAATCAAATTAGATAAACCAAGATTTGTTTCAGCAGTAGAATTTGTTCCTGCAGCTGGTGGAAATGGTAGAATCAATGATGGAACTATTTGGGGAAGTATGGATGGTGAAAATTGGGAAATATTATCTCAAAGAACGGGTATAACTTATGCTTCACAAGCAAATACTAATGAACAAGCTATACAACTTACTCAAAAATTTGAAGTAGATAATCCAAAAGAAGTACAATATATTAAAGTAGTGGCTGATAGAACAAATGGAAATTGGTTTGCAGCTAGGGCATTTAATATTTTCCAAGACATAACAAAAAATCCAAGACCAACAGCTGGAGTAGGATATAGTACTACTGAACCTACAAATAAAGAAGTAGTAGCAAGACTTCTAAATATAAGTTCAGCTAATTATGAAATATTAAGTGAGGGTGGAAACACTCATACTTTTACGGAAAATGGTGAATTTACATTTAAATTTGTTGATAAAGAAACTGGTTTAGAAGGTTCATCAGTAGCTAAAGTAGATTGGATTGATAAGGAAGCACCTACAGCTACGTTTGAATTTACCCCTAATTCAGCAACTAATCATTCTGTAATTGTTACATTGAAACCAAGTGAAAAGGTTACTGTAACAAATAATGGAATTTTTACTGTTGATGATGAAGGAAATATTTATAATATTGATGGAATTATGATTCCTGGTTTAAAAGCAGATCAAAATGGTGATGTTTGGGATGCTGATGGTAATTATGTTACAAATGTAAATCCATTTACTTATGAATTCCTTTCAAATGGCGAGTTCACATTTGAATTTGTAGATATGGCTGGAAATAAAGGGAGTGCAACTGCTAAAGTAGATTGGATTGATACAAATGCTCCAACAGCAACAATTGAATATGATATAAAATCTTTAACAAATAAAGATGTAACAGTAAGTATATCATTTGATAAAGAAAATGTAATCGTAACAAATAATGATGGAAAAAAAGATTATGTATTTACAAAAAATGGAGAATTTACATTTGAATTTCAAGATGCAGCAGGAAACACAGGAAGTATAACTGCAATTGTTGATTGGATAGATAAAGTAGCTCCGACAGCAGAGTTAAAATATGAAAAATTAGAAGATAAAGTAGTTGTAACTGTGGTAAATCCAAGTAAAGAAATTACCTTTAAAGAAGGTAATGGAATTTACGAATACACTAAAAACGGAGAATATGAAATTCTGTTTTATGATTCATTAGGAAATGAAGGAAAATTAATTGCTAAAATAGATTCATTTGAGGATTCTTCTGAAGATAATAAACCAGAAAATCCTGATGATAATAAACCTGTAAACCCAGATAATCCAGAAAATCCTGATGATAATAAACCAGAAAATCCAGGTAATAATAATCCTGTGAATCCAGATAACTCTTATGATAATCAGCCTGGAAATTTAGATAAACCTAATGATAACACAGATAATGGTAATACAAATGATGACGACAATACTACTAATAACGATAAAGCTAATAGTGAAATAACAGAAAAACCAGATAATAAAGATCAAAATGCAGATCATGATATCAATGCAGATGAAGAAGAAAAGCCAGAAGAACCTAGTGAACCAAATCATAGTTTAGGTGTGATTCAGGAAGATAAATCCTCTTCCCATAATGATAAAAGAACAATTATTATTGTAGGAACCGCGGTTACAATTGGTATTGCAGGTATTGGTACATTTGGTATCCAACGTATGAAAAGATTTTAGTATAGTAAAAAACCGTTATAGCGGTTTTTTCTGTAATATATTTCTTGTCGTTTATTTTACAATTTTTAGTGTTGTAATATGTATTTGATGTTTTATGACTATTACCGACATTTACCTATAATGATTCAATAAATTTTGTAATGAATCCATTTTTATTTGTCAACATTTCGTATAGGTATACAGTTAAGAAAATGATACTGCCGCTGAAAGCAGCTAACATATCACACATGGTATCTTCTACCCCTGTTTCCATCCAATGTTGTAAGTTAGAACCAGTAATTTGATCCATACCAAATTCAAAGAATTCCCATATGCCTGCTACTAGGAAAACAATTCCTAAAATATAGGTCATATGGAATATAATGTTTTTCTTTGGATTTTGTTTGAATAAGTATAGTAAGATAAGGGCTAAAAAACAAGTTAAAATTCCAGATAAAAAATGTGTGAATGTATCAAACCAACTGATATGTTTATATAGATTGACACCTGAACCTAAAAATTGGGCAAGGAATAAAAAAAGATAATATACCACTTCTAGTTCTACACTGATTTTAAAATTGATAAATTTCTTGAAGAGATTTGGAACAAGGAGTAATGGATATAGAGCAATATAGGTTGGAATTCTCGTGTTGTCACCAGCACTAAAATCTCTGATTAATAAATACGTATTTCCAATTAGCATAATGAGAACCAAACAATAATTCAATATTTTTTTCATTTCAATCACCTTTAATTTATTATATTATAAAACAATTAAAATTAATATTGTTTTATTTTATTTTATCCAAATTGTAAATTTCTATAAAGAAAAAATGGCGAAAGCCATTACTTAATAACATACGGATTTTTTTTACTCCCGTCACCACTTGTATAAGCAATATCCCCTGATAAATGTAGCACTACATTTAATGCAGCACTTTCATTGGTTTTTGTTTTTCTTGCAACGCCACTAATTCGATATGCATAATTTGTTGAAGCAGAATCGGCTGTAATGGTCCAAAAGTTTTGTGATAAACTAGCCATCCAGTTATAGTTAACACAGCTCATACTAGAAATTTTTGTACATTGTGGGTCAATGCTGGCTAACATAATTTCACTTGCCCTTGGTAATGCGAGTGGTTGATTTTCTAAAATATTAGAGCATTCAATAGAATTGTCGTCCTTGGCGGTTCTTTTCCCAATACATACATTATGGGAAATAATATAGGAACGATTGGTATCTGTAAAAAATTTAGGGTCATTATAACGTTTGATGACTTGATCACGAATTCGACTTACTAAATAATTATTGATTCCATCAGAACTTTGCGATACACTGTTATATCTGTTATCCCATTCCACTTCTTTATTTTTAGCAACATGCAACAAGCGAATCGAGTTATCTGAATTAACTTTAATAATTCTCCATGGTTGATTTGCAAAAGTAACATAATTATCTACGTACTCTCCGCGGAAAATATATTCATTTTCTACTTGATATAGACCATTTCCAGAAGTCACAATTTTACTTGGATCTATAATTTTAGAAACAATGGTGGAAGTGTTATAGCTTTCTCCACAATCTAGATAAGGTAAATATAAATAAAAGCCATTGTTGTTCATAACCGTAACAGATCCAGTACATGTAGCATCTTTTTTTAATTGACTTAATGATTTCATATGTTTGGTTTCTGTAAGCTCATCTACAGTAACTGTTACTTTTTCCCCATCTTGTTTGGGTAAGCTCTCTTGTCTATCTTGGTAGTAAGAAAGGGCTGCTTTTTTCATTTTCTGTTCTATTTCCGAAAATGATAATTTGTGATCAGTAAACATACTTGCAATGGCGATGACTAAAATAAAAAATACAATTATGATACCGCCTAATATAAATATTTTATTTTTGGTATCCATTTTTTGAATCCATTTCATAATAGAACCTCCTGTCCATATAGGTTATTATAGCAAATATTGTCTTATAGTACAAGATGTTGTATCTTCTTTTTTAGGGATTGTGTTCATATAATGATTTAGGTGATTTTGTGAGAAGAGAATGCAATCTTATTTTGAAAGGAATGCTGATTGGTTTAGGGAAAGTCATTCCAGGAATTAGTGGGAGTTTGATTGCTGTGAGTCTTGGTGTATATGAAAAGGCAATTGATGCGGTTGGACACTTTTTTAGAAATGTCAAAGAGAATATTTTGTTTTTAGGAACTTTATCAATTGGACTTATCATATCCATAGCGTTTGGTAGTAAACTACTTATTTATTTGCTTGAATTTTGTTATGTACCAACGATGCTTTTATTTATTGGCTTTATCACTGGTGTTTTTCCAAGTTTATATAAAAAGATGCAAATGAGAAGTAAAAAGTTACTCTTTTTCTTCTTATTATCGGTTTTACTGGTCTTATGCCTTAACTTTTTTTCAACAAATTCTACTTTTTATCCTCAAAAAAGTATGGGTTCTTATTTGCTAATTTTGGGGATTGGTTTTCTAGATGCCGCAACAATGGTCATTCCAGGAATTAGTGGAACAGCGATTTTTATGATAATCGGTTGCTATTCGTTTGTTTTAAATTTATTTGGAAGTTTTACTAGTTTATCGGCGATTGTTTCCCATTTTCCTTATTTTTTGTTTTTTGGATTAGGACTTATGTTAGGTATCATTCTAGTTTCACGTCTTATGCATTATATGTTAAGGAAACATTTAGAAGTTACATATTCTTTTATTATGGGTTTTACTGTTTCTTCCATTATTGTTTTATTACAAAAAGTATTGACATCTCATTATACGTTAATTGATTTGGGGATTGGTTTGTTATTAGCGATGGTTGGCTATCGTTTTTCTGTTAAGTTTGGCGGAGATTAACATTTTATAAAAGTAAAAACATATATTATATTGAGGTGAGTGGTATGGAGAAAAAATTACCAGGAATTTTTGCAAATCAAATTGATAAACCCCTTGCAAATAATGAGCGTGTTTCTTATGGAGCAAAAGAAAAAAAGGAAGAAAGGGAAGAAAGAAGCATCAATGGTTCAGGTAAAAATATCAATCAAAAGTTACATGATATTTTTGCATCACCAAGATATGTATATAAAGCAGATGTTAAAATTGTAACCAAAGATGGAACATTTACTAAAAAAATCATTGGTCAAAATAATACCCATTTGATTACAATTGATAATGAGTTATTCCCTATTTCTGATATTGTAGATATTTCTTTTGTAGATTAAATACACTTTTTGTGTATTTTTTATGTTAGTATACAAAAATGGAAGCAAAAAAAATAGGCAAAGCCTATTTTTATATGCATTCAACAAATGTATCTTGTAAGCATCTGATAACACAAACACAGTTTAGATTCATCGTGAAGAATGAATTTGTTGCTACATAAGGAATTGTAGCAGCTTCTGCAACATCAGGATTTGGTGCCAATACTCTAAAAGTAGCGCAGCATCCATCTATTTTTTCAACTCTAAATACGTTTGAACAAACGGCTCCAGCGTCACCGCATACAACTGCTTCTTTTGTAGTTGGCATTGACCATGGTGTTCCATTTCCACAGCAAGTATATAACATAATTGGTCTTGTATTGCAGCTTAAGCTTGTTGCTGAACATCCTAAAAATCCACGATCACAAGTATCTAAACAGCATCCATCTGCACAGTTTGCATTTTGTTGAAGAATGCAAATAACAGTTAATATTTCAGCGATGCATTTGCAGTCATTTGTATTGTTATTGTTTTCACACATATAATCCACCCCTTCTTTTATATTCAATATAGCATATTCCACTTTTTCCAAATGGTGTCGCACAAATGCCCTATAAACGAATGAAATATGTCAAAAGTATATAGAAAAAAGGACTAGTATAGTAAAAATGAATGTTTTGAAGTATAATAAGATTGAGGTGTCATATGAAAAGAGCAATTGTCCTTTCTGGTGGTGGGTCCAAAGGTGCTTATCAAATTGGGGTATGGAAAGCCCTCAAAAAGTTAAATATAACATACGATATAGTAACAGGAACTTCAGTTGGTGCTTTGAATGCAGCTTTGATGGTTCAAAAAGAGTATATGAAAGCATTGTGGCTTTGGTTTAACATGGATTTTAACCGAATATTTGATGATAAAATAGATGCTGATTATGAGACCAAAGAAGGAAAAAGCAAAATATTTCATACATATGTTCAAGCAATATTAGATGGTGGTATGCAAATTCAAAGGTTGGAACATACCGTTGAAAAAGCGCTAAATGTGAAGAAAATATACAAATCTCGAATCGATTTGGGAATTGTAACTGTAAAAATTCCAAGCTTAAAACCTATGCAATTACAGAAAAAAGATATTCCCAAGGAACAACTGAAGGATTATTTGATTGCATCAGCTTCTTGTTTTCCTGCCTTTCAAAAGAAGAAAATTGGAGATTCTACTTATATTGATGGAGGACTTTATGATAATCTTCCTATTAATTTGGCAGTTGAAATGGGCGCAACAGAAGTAATTGCAGTCGATTTAGAAGAAATTGGCTTTAAAAAGAAAGTTAAGAATAAAGATATTCCGATTGTTACCATAGCGCCTAACAACAAAATTGGTTCTTTTCTTGTATTTGATAAACATATGGCAAGAAGGTGTATACGATTTGGGTACAATGATACTATGAAAGTATATCAAAAATTGGATGGGAAATATTTTACATTCAAAAAAGGGCATTTAAAGAAAAATTATGATGTTTATTTTTCTGCTTATTTGAAACGATTGCGTTCTTACTTATCCCCAAAAACATCTAAAAATGTCATTTTGGATAATGTACTTAAAATTACCGTTTTGAAACATTTTTTAGTGACACCAGATTCTAAAATAACAATAAAAGATTGGAATATAGAAATTGAAAAATTAGGAAAAACATTTCAAATGGAGGAAACAAAAATATATGATATTCATAAATGGAATCAACAAATACTTGCCTATTATCAAACGATAGAACAAGATAAAACCATTGAAAAAAATATCAAAGAAAATAAATTTAAAAAATTATTTTCAAGTGCCTCTATGATAAGATATTTGTGTGAATTGATGAAAAATGCCAAAACTGATACAAAAAAGCTGTATGGTCTGGCTTTATTATTTCCTCATGAATTTTTGCAAGCAGTTTATATTCAAACAATAAGTGGTGATAGGATATGAAAAGATTAGTTTATATATTATTGGCATTATGTATTTTGTATCTTGGAATATTAGGGATAAAGAATCAGTTTGAAAATGGCCATACTATATCTTATATGGTGCATACACAGAATGTAAAATCTGAAATTCAAGAAATATATCATAAAAAAACAAAAAAGCAGGCAGCGGGATACTGGATTCAAATTGAGACGTCTGATACTATTTTTCCAATTCAAATAATGTCCAAACCAGAAAAAAAACAAATTGTAGAAGATGTTTACACTTTTTCAAATGATAATTATAGTTGCATTTATCCAGTAGGAAAGTATTTATCTAATATGGATGTATTATGTCAAAAGGACCATACAATATATCCATATCATACAATGATAGGAATGGATTTTGAAGTGGATGCTTTTGTAGATACTTTAATTACACTTGGATATGATGGTATGATATGGAAGGATCGTAGGAGTATTTTAAAATCGGTAAAAGGTATTTCCATATATGACAACTTGGTTACCACGCATACCATTGGTATAGAAAACTATAAGGGATTATATGTGCTTGATACGGCTAATTTACTCCAAGAAAAACAGCTATTTCAAAATGATATTTATCAAAAGAGTATTGAACAATTTTATCAACAATATTATATGGTTGCGGATTACAATCAGTCATATGATTTTCATGAATTTTCAATCATCAATATGAACAATCAAAAAGAGACTAAAATTATTTCCAATCAGGCCATTTCTCTTGATTCCTATATACAAGGAATGGTAGGCCATACCATTTATTTGCTAGATCGTGGTCATAAAAGGCAGTATCAAATTGATTTATCCAGTAAAACAGTTACTAAAATAGGGGATACTGATTTAGGGGTACAAATTTATAAAGATGGAAAATGGGAAACAAAAACGATGTATGAGGTATTAAAAAAAGATATATATTTTGATTCTGATGTAATACTAGAAGAAGCTATCAAAGAGAAATATCAATATATTGATATGATTGGAGACTATTATTATGGATATCAGTTGGTCGATTCTGGATATGAAGTTTATCGTATTCATAAGCAAATGCCATCAATTCGTTATTATATTGTGACGTTACCAGATAGAAAACAAGTATCGTATGTTGCAGATTATCTTTATTTTATAGACAATGGGTGTATTTATTACTATCATGATACTACAGGAGTGCGATTGGTTGTGCAGAACCCTGAATTTGGTTTTAATCAAAATTTACAATTTGGTGTATATGAAAGTGAAAAGAAACAATGAACTCTCGTTTCTTTTTTTCATATATTATATTGAGGTGATTTATGTGTATAAGGTATATCAGGTACAAAGTGGGGATACAATAGAACGAATTGCAAATTTATTTCATACCAATACCGATACCATTCGAAAACTAAATGGAATAACAGGAAATGTTATGTTAAGACCTGGAAGCTTTTTGATTGTTCCTGTGGAAGAGGAAACTTTATTTGATACTTATATTGTTCAAAAAGGAGACAATATGTATACGCTTGCTAGAACTTATAATGTGGATTATGATATGTTGCTTGAATTAAATGGATTGGATGCAGATGATTATATTTATCCAGAGCAAGAAATTGTAATTCCAAAAAAAGGAGTTCAAATGTATCGTGTGAAAGATGGCGATACAATAGAATCTGTATCCACTCATTTAAATACAGATTATGAAAGTCTTTCCCAATATAATAAAAACTTATTTTTAATGCCTGATCAGATTTTATTTTATCAATAAGTCTACCTTGTAGGCTTTTTTTATAAAAAAAGTATTTCTTTTTCAAATCTATGTTATAATGTAGTTATAGAATAGAGGCGATTATATGAAAAAAATAGGAATTGGATTTGTTATTGCGATACTATTATTAGGCGTAACAGGTTGTGGATGTTCCAAAAAAGAGGAGAAAAAACCAGAGGATAACCAAGTTCATGGAAATACAAATGAAGGTGTAATTCAAGATCAAGAATTGGGTAGCTTAAAATTTACCAATACTGCTTTGGTAATGGAAAATGGAAGATCTAAACTAACTACTTTGGTAACCAATGATTCTGACGAAGATGTTCAAGTTGAGAATTTTAATATTACTGTCAAAGATGTTGATGGCAATCCTATCGTGGTTTTACAAGGTTATGTTGGTGGGGTTGTGCCAAAAAGGGAAACAAGAGAAGTTGTAACAGAATGTTCCATTGATCTTTCTCATGCAGCTAGCATTGAATATAGTATCCATAATATATAGAAGATGTATCAAAGCATCTTTTATTTTTTTATAATTTATTATATAATGTGGATATTATGAGGTGAATATATGAAACGGATACTATTATGTTTAAGCATTTTACTTTTTTTAACAGGATGTACAGAGAGCAAACCAACGAAGTCTTATATTGAAATTGGATATTCAGAATATCAAAAAAAATTAGAAAATAAAGAAACCTTTGCTCTTTATATTGGGTCTGCAACATGTAAGCATTGTCAGGATTTAAAACCAACTCTTGAGAAAGTGATTACCGATTATGATTTGGAAATGTATTACATAGATTTATCTAAATTGGAAGGCGCAGAATACAATGCTATTTGGGATACTTCTAATATAGGAGGAACGCCAACGATTGTTTTTATTACGAATGGGAATATTAAGTTGTTTCCAAGAATAGAAGGTGCAGTTTCAGAATCAGTATTAATTGATAAACTGAAAGTTGCAGAATACATTAAAGGGTGATCATATGGAACAAAATGAAATGAATTTAGATTATTTTTCAGTTTTAAAACAATACGGAGAGGATTTAACAGAAAAGACTTTTGTAACAAATCCTGCCATTGCGCGTGAAGAAGAAATCAAACGTTTGATGTTGGTATTAATGACCCCAGAAAAATCTGCATTATTGGTTGGGAAGCCTGGTATTGGAAAAACTGCTATTGTCGAAGGACTTGCTTACTTGATTCAACAACATCAAGTACCAGATGCATTAAAAGATTACCATATCATTAAAATTAATTCGACTTCTTTAATTGGGACAATTCAAGTACAAGGTAAATCAGAGTTGATTATTCAACTTTTGGTAAATGAATTGAAATCTTCTTTGAAAACGATTTTATTTATTGATGAAATTCATACTTTAATTGGTGGGCGTGGTGATGGACCTATGGATCTTGCGAATATTTTAAAGCCAGGGTTAGATCGTGGTGATATTAAGATGATTGGAGCAACTACCACGATAGAATATGATACTTACATTATTCGGGACCGTGCTTTTTTACGTCGTTTTGAACGAATTGATGTTACAGAACCAAATGAGGCAATTACCACTCAAATTTTGTTGGGGTCACTTCCTAAAATAGAAAAACAAACTGGCATTCATATGAAATACAATGGTTATTTGAATGAATTGTTAATGGAATCGATTGTGAGTGCCACTTCTGAATTTAAACGTGTATATGGTTTATCAGCAATGTACCCTGATGTAGCCTTTTCCGTATTAACTGGTGCTTTTTCGCAAGCTTTATTAAATAATAAACAAGAAGTTGATATGTTGGACGTTTATCACGCTATTTTTTCCAGTAAACGTATCTATCCAGATAGTATTGTGAAAGAATTGGCTGCATTTCGTGAAAAATTTGCTAAATTTGCGGAACAAGAAGGCATTCAATTTCCGATCATTACCATTGATCAAATTCAAAAAAATGACGAAATATATTAATGGATATTTACATAAATGAATTGTGTATTACATATACATATGGTAAAATATAATTAGAATGGCGGTGCATAAATGGAGACAAGAAATATACCTCACAAAAACTATATTATTTTAGGAATCATTACACTTGTAACATTCGCATTGCTTTCCTATTTTGTTGATTTTTATCATAGACAAAAAGCATATGAAAGTAGTATTCATACCAGGATGCGTTTTCTATCAGAGGTAAAAGAAAGCGAAATTGAAAACTATATTTTAGACAATCATGATGTTATTATTTATATATCGGATAGTAGTGATGATAATTACCAAGAGTTTGAAAATCAGTTAAAGGTTCTTATGAATGATCAAAACTTGACGAAAAATGTTGTATATATGGATATGCATAAAATTAGTTCTGAAAAAAATATAAAAACGATATTTCAGCTGGATACATTGATTTATCCAAATGTGCTTATTGTATCAGACGATGCAGAAACTAATGCTTTATATACTGAAAATCAGGAAAGAAATCCAAAAGAAGTCATTTACTATATTCAAAATCATTTGGAGGAAGAATGATTCATATTGTTTTATTTGAACCAGAAATCCCACAAAACACAGGGAATATTATGCGGACTTGTGCTGGAACAGGCGCAAAATTACATTTGATTGAACCACTTGGTTTTTCGTTAGATGAAAAATATATCAAGCGATCTGCAGTCAATTATTTGGAACATTGTGATTATACAGTATATAAAAATTTTGGGGAATTTCAAACCCAAAATAAAGGAATTTATTATTATTTAACACGCTATGGTAAAAAACCGCATACTAGTTTTGATTTTTCCAATGTAGATGAATCGATTTATTTGATTTTTGGAAAAGAAAGTACTGGTATTCCTAAAGAAATATTAAGAAATGATTTGGAACGCTGTATGCGTATTCCAATGAATGGCAACATAAGAGCTCTTAATTTATCTAATTCTGTAGCGATTATGCTTTATGAAGTATTACGTCAACAAAATTATCCAAATTTATTAACAACAGAACCATTTAAAGGTGAAAATTATTTAGAACAATAAAAATGATTGTCAAATATTGCATTTGATGTTATGATGGATAAGAATAGGAGGATAAAAAGTATGGATTATTTAGATTTTGTGATAGACAATTATATTTGGTTTTTAGTGGGTGGAATTGTATTACTGATGACACTCATTGGTTATTTTGCAGAAAAAACACAGTTTGGAAAAAAATCAAACCGCAAAAAAGAAAAGCCATTGGAAAAAGTCATTCCTGTACCATCGGTAGCAGTTCCACCTGTGCAAGAAGAGGTAGAAAAAAAAGTAGAAGAAGTTCCTGTAGCTTTGGTGGAAGAGGAATCAGTAGAAGAACCTATGGAAAGTTTAGATGATATTGAAATTCAAGAACCAGAGCCTGCAGAAGATTGGAAGACAAATGATGAATCTGCTATTTCTGAAGAAGAAATTCCAGAAGAATTGTATGTAGGATTAGATGGGACACCAAATACTTATAAAAATATAGAGGATACAGAAGAGTTGGATATAGAATTACCAAATATTGAAGAATTAAAAACAGATATAGATGATAGCAGTTCTGATGATGACATTTGGAGATTTTAGGACCTTTTGGTCTTTTTTCTTTTTGTGTTGTTTTCAAAAAAAAATATATGTGATATAATTGGAAATGTAAAAATATTGGAGGTAGATTATGACTTTTGATACAATCATGTCATTCATGACAAAATTAATTGATGTTTTGTTGGTTTGGCTAGCACTTTATTATATTTTAAAAAATTTACGAAAAAATGTAAAAATGGTTCTTTTGTTCAAAGGAATCTTAATTATTGTTATCATTAAAATTATCAGTGATATATTAGATTTGGTTACCATTGGATATTTGTTAGATTATGTCATTACTTGGGGGCCACTTGCTCTAATCGTTATTTTTCAACCAGAAATTCGAAATGTATTGGAACAATTAGGACGTAGTCAATTACTAGGACGTCATAAGGTATTAACAGTGGATGAACGAGAAAAAATGGTATATGAAATTACAGGAGCAATGGAGTCACTTAAAAAAGAGAGAATTGGAGCCCTTATCGTCATTGAAAGAGATAATAGCTTGAATGATTATATCCAAAAATCCAAAAAAATCTATGCCGATATTTCTTCTGATTTATTGATTTCCATCTTTTTCCCTAATAATCCCTTACACGATGGTGGTGTGATTATTCAAGGAGATAAAATTACAAGTGCAGGAGCGGTATTTCCAACCAGTGATAATTTAAAAATTAGTAAACGACTTGGAACACGTCACCGTGCTGCCCTTGGAATTTCAGAAACAGGAGACTGTATTGCATTGGTCGTTTCGGAAGAAACAGGAAGACTTTCTATCGCAATGAATGGAGAGTTAAATTACAATTTAACCATTGATGATGTTAAAATGATTTTATTAGAAGAATTGAGACCAAAAAAATCATTCATCGTGGATGAAGAAGAGGAGGTAGTAGACAATGAAGAAACTCCTTCGGACAATTAGAATCATTGGACGTAAAGTTGGATATTTTGTTGATAAATACATTGTAGTTCCTATTACAAAATTGGTCGTATATATTTCTTCTAAATTTGATCATTCTGGAAGAAAAATTGAAAATTGGTTGTCTAAAAGTAATACATTATTATTTATTTCTTTATTTTTAGCAATTGCAATCTTTATTATCATTGATCAAAAAATTATTTTGTTTACCGATAATTCTGCTGAAGTGTTAAAAAATCGTCCAGTAGAAGTAATTTATAATGAAGAAGCATATGTCATTGAAGGATTGCCTAAAACAGTAGATATTACATTGATTGGAAGTAAAACCGATTTATATATCGCAAAACAATCCTCTTCCCATAATGTAATCGTTGATTTGAGTGGATTAAAACCAGGTACTCATAAAGTAAATATGGAATATACACAAAATGCAGGAAAAATTGATTACATGGTAAATCCATCAGTCGCAACTGTTATCATTTATCGAAAAGTATCAGAAACAAGGACATTAACAGTGGATGTATTAAATCAAGATAGTCTAGATTCAAAATACGTGATTGATAATGTAAATTATGATACTGATAAAATTGTCATTAAAGGTGCTGAACATCAGTTGAAACAAGTGGTATCAGTAAAAGCATTAGTGGATATTAAAAATTTAGTTTCTACTGAAGTTGGGACGACGACTTTGAAAGACGTGCCTTTAAAGGCTTATGATTCAGAAGGAAATGTAGTGGATGTCGAAATTGTTCCTTCAAAAATAGATGTCGATGTTGTCATTTCATCACCAAGTAAAGAAGTGCCACTTCGCATTGTACCAGTTGGAGAAGTTAGCTTTGGTCAAGCCATCAGTACATTGAGTGCGAATGTTAACAACGTTATCGTATATGGTGATGCGAAAGCGTTAGAGTCACTTAACTATATTCCAATTGAAATTGATGTAACAGATTTGAAAGCCAATAAAGAATATAAATTGGAAATTCCAAAACCAATTGGGGTACGATCTGTATCTGTCACAAATGTAACAGTTAATGTTACTTTGGATGCTGTTTCTAGTAGAGATATTAACAATGTAACAGTTAATATGAAAAATGTTGCAGATGGATTAAGGGCTAATGCCAAAGATAGTGGTGCTGCAAGTGTAACCGTTAACTTAAAAGGTGTAAAATCTGTAATTGATGCCATTCGGGCTTCTGATATTACTGCTTCAGTCGATTTGACTGGTTTAACGGAACCTGGAGAATACGAAGTAGAAGTACAAGTAGAAGGAACAGATCCAAAAGTACAATATACCTCAAAGACCAAAAAAGTTCGGATTACATTGACTAGAAATTAACAAAAAACCTTCACGTTTGTGAGGGTTTTATTTTTCGATATGATTGAAAAGAAGTCCTATATTAATAAGCCCACATATTCCAACGATGATGTAGATGATTCTTGCAATAATATACATATCTTTGAATAAAGCATCGATGATATTAAAATCGAATAATCCAATCATTCCCCATACAATTGCACCGATGATCGTAAAGACCAAAGCTACTTTTTGTAACGTTTCCATATAATTCTCCTTTCTGTCTTACTATTATGTTTTCCCAACATTTGAAAATTATTCATAATTTTTAAAATAGTCCATATAATTAAGTGAAATACGATATGAGGTGAAAGAATGAAAGTAAAAATTTTGTGTGCTACTATTCTTTGTTGTGTCCTTGTGACAGGTTGTTTTGGAAAGGGAAATAAAGATATTACTGCCACATTGACAGAGAAAGTAGAAAGTGTGAAAAGTTATCATGTAACAGGTGAACTTGAAATTATCAATAACGAAGATAGTTACCGATATGATGTGGAAGTATCCTATAAAAAAGATGACTTATTTCGTGTTAGTTTAAAAAATCAAACCAATAATCATGAACAAATTATCCTAAAAAACACAGAAGGTGTTTATGTATTAACGCCAAGTTTGAACAAAAGTTTTAAATTTCAAAGTGAGTGGCCATATAACAATTCTCAAAGTTATTTGATGCAGATTTTAGTCAAAGATATCAAAAATGATAAATCTAAAAAAGTAGAGGAAAAAAACGACCAATATATTATTAGCACAACTGTCAATTATGCAAATAATAAAAATTTAACAAATCAAAAAATTTATCTAGATAAAAAAGGAAATATTCAAAAAGTAGAAGTATTAAATGAAGAGGGCATCGTTCGCATGAGAATGACCTATAAAAAAATAGATATGGGTGCAACATTTGATAAAGATTATTTTGAACTTAATCAAAATATGAAAACGGGTGAAGTAACTGAAGAAACTTCCAAGACGATTGATGATGTTATTTATCCAATGTATATGCCTGCAAATACATATTTAGAGAGTCAAGATATTGTTAAAAAAGAAAATGGAGAACGTATTATATTAACTTTTGCTGGAGAATCACCATTCATGTTAGTGGAAGAAACAGTGAGTGTAGAAGAAGATTTTGTAGTCATACCAGTGTATGGAGATCCGGAAATTTTAATGGATACAGTTGGTAGCATTACGAGCAATTCTGCTAATTGGATTAGTAATGGAATTGAATACTATGCGGTTTCCGATACGCTAGATGGTGAAGAATTATTAAAAGTAGTACAGTCCATTAGTACAGTTCCAATTGGAAAATAGATATTTCGTGTATCTATTTTTTTGAATTTATGATATAATGATTTTCAGGTGATAACATGGAAAAAACGAACCCAAACGAAGTGAGAAATTTTATTCGAATTATTGTGGTTGTAACCATTATATTTTTAATATTTTATCTGTTAACTGTTTTTACAACAGGTCGTAAAAAAGGAGATTATACCAAACCTACAACAACACCATCTGTTATTCAATATGATGAGATTCTTTTGGGAGAATTATACCATCAAAAAGAAACTGATTATTATGTATTAGTAGAAGAAAAAAAAGATCCTTATATTTCTCTTTTTGAAAATTTGTTAAATCAGCATAGTAAAAAGGAAAATGGAATTCCTTATTATACAGTAGATTTAGCCTCTGCATTTAATCAAAAGTTTGTTGGAGAAACTGCTAATTTTACACCTGAAAATCTGAAGGTAACAGGAACGACACTTTTTCGAATTCAAAATGGGGCACTTGTCGCACATTATGAAACCAGTGAATCTATTTTAGAAATCTTGAAATCATTATAAGTTGTAAAAAAGGTGTATATCCTTTTTTCTTTTAGACGGAATGATAGACACGAGAAAAGGAATATGTTATAGTTAAGAAGGTGATATTATGATAGGGAAAAAAAGAGAATCTAAAAATACATTTCATACATTTGAGGTGGTTTTTCTTATTATAATTACTTGTATTGTTAGTATTTTTATGGGAATGACGATTTCATCTCGTTTTGGAGCAAATCCAACAATTAAATCTGAAAATGAATTGATTTCAAAACTATTAGACCATTATCAATATATTAAAGATCATTACTATGAAGAAATTGATGATGAAACATTGTTAAATGGTGCGATAGCAGGAATGGTAGAGGCTTTAGATGATCCTTATTCTACCTTTATTGATGAATCAGATTCTGAAAATTTTAATATGTCATTAAATGGAAATTATAGTGGAATTGGAATTGAAATTATAAACAATCAAGAAGGTAATATTCAAATTGTGGGGGTATTTCCATCTTCGCCAGCTGCACAAGCCGGTGTACTAGTCAATGATATTGTAATGGCCATTGATGGAAAAGATATGACAAATAAAGATAAATCAGAGTTGACTAAATATGTAAAAGAACATAATTTAGAGCAATTTACTTTGACTGTTCTTCGTGGAGAAGAAAAATTAGATATTTATGTCAAAAAGGCAATTGTTGAAATTCCCTCTGTAAGTTCTAAAATCTATGAACAAAATGGGAAAAAAATAGGCTACATTTATTTTGGAATATTTTCTACAATAACAGATCAACAATTTCAAAAAGAATTACAATCATTAGAAGAAGAAGGAATTGAATCTCTTATTATTGATGTGCGTGAAAATTCTGGTGGACATTTGACAACCGCCACCAATATCGTAAGCTTGTTTTTGGATCAAACGAAAGTTATATATCAAATTGAAATGAAAGGGCAAACCACTAAATATTACTCTAAAGGAAATCAAACCAAGAAATATCCGATTATCATTTTGCAAAATGGCAATAGTGCTTCTGCTGCGGAACTATTAAGTGGGGCACTGAAAGAATCCTATGGAGCAACTATTATTGGACAGACAAGTTATGGAAAGGGAACTGTACAAGAACTGGTTGATGTAGATGATCATATTGAATATAAGTTTACTACTAAAAAATGGTTAACACCAAATGGTAATTGGATTCACAAAAAAGGAATTGCACCTGATATAGAAATCCAATTGGATGTAAACTATTTTACCAATCCATCTGACATAACAGATAATCAATTGCAAGAAGCACTACGTTACTTGAGTGAGTAAAAATGTGCTTCTTTTCTTTTTGGATAGTTTCCTGTATAATGTGTAACAGGAAGAAGGCGAACATGATGAAACCGATTTGTATTGGAGATCCATTTCAAATCCATTGCTATAAACACGATGGCAAAGTACATTGTGCTTGGCAAGAAGCCATTGTATTAGATATTCAGAAAGATTATATTGTTTTTGGAAATGATCATACTTTAGTAACAGAAGCAGATGGCAGAACATGGAGAACCAAAGAACCTGCCGTTATTTATTTTTTTCGTAACAAGTGGTTTAATGTAATAGCACAATTAAAACAAGATGGCATATCCTATTATTGCAATGTAGAATCTCCCTATATTATAGAAGAAGGGGTAATTAAATATATTGATTATGATTTGGATGTTCGTATTTATCCTTCTGGAGAATATCGAATTTTAGATCGAATGGAATATAAATATCATAAGCAACTAATGCATTATTCTGATTCACTTGATATTGCGATTCATAATGGGCTTGATGAACTCATACATTTATATAAAGATGGTGCAAAGATATTTCAAGCTGAACAAAATATAAAATATCATGAAATTTACAAAAAAATAAAAAATGAAAATAAATAGGAATATCTACATCGTTTTGACATATATTTAAGAGAAGTTAAGAATTTTTGAAAAAAAGTGAAAAAGTTCTTGACATGGTGAATAGCAAATGATATATTAGTAGTGCTTTCACGGGAAAAGCGCAAGAAAAATAAGTATTACTTTATTTCCATTTTTATTTAAACTTTGAAATTTTATTGAACTGATGTGACATCTTTTATGTCAATATTTGGTGAATAAAATCGAAAAAGAAAGAAAAATGAAAAAAAGTGAAAAAAGTTCTTGACATGGTGAATAGCAAATGATATATTAGTAGTGCTTTCACGAAAAAGAAGGCAGGAAAATGATCTTTGAAAACTGAGCAAAAAGTCAATTCAAAGTTAGGATAAAACAATTCAAATGAACAAAAAATATTTTTTTTGGAGAGTTTGATCCTGGCTCAGGATGAACGCTGGCGGCATGCCTAAGACATGCAAGTCGAACGGAGTGGCCTATTGAAGGTGGAGTGCTTGCACAAAACTGGATTTAGATTTCCACTTAGTGGCAGACGGGTGAGTAACACGTGGGTAACCTACCTCGGAGACTGGGACAACAATTAGAAATGATTGCTAATACCGGATGATTCATATTTACATAAGTAGATATGCTAAAAGGAGCTTCGGCTTCACTTCGAGATGGGCTTGCGTTGTATTAGCTTGTTGGTGGGGTAATGGCCTACCAAGGCAACGATGCATATCCGAGCTGAGAGGCTGATCGGACACACTGGGACTGAGACACGGCCCAGACTCCTACGGGAGACAGCAGTTAGGAATATTCGTCAATGGGGGAAACCCTGAACGAGCAATGCCGCGTGAGTGATGAAGGCCCTATGGGTCGTAAAACTCTGTTGTAGAGAAAGAAACCACGCTATAGGTAATGATAGCGTGCTGACGGTACTCTGCCAGAAAGCCCCGGCTAACTACGTGCCAGCAGCCGCGGTAATACGTAGGGGGCGAGCGT
>CAJUHL010000015.1 GCA_910586425.1 uncultured Bacilli bacterium | reverse complement strand
ATATCTTTTTTATCTTTTGACCATTTTTAGTCTCACATCATTGACAACTACACAGCCAAGTTAAGCTATAATAAAATAGAAACAAATTCACAGTAAGTATTATAATTTTAAAAAGGTGTATCAATAGAAAGGAATCTAATATAGGTCAATTTGACCATAATTAGATCAAACGTGATAATATGAGAGAAATAAGTATTAGTAATTTAAGAAATGAATTAGATTTGGAACTAATTGCAGAAAAATACGCTGATTATTATAACAATTCAGTTTTAGGAGAAAAATGGACAAAAGAAACGGCATTAAAAATGTTTCAATATTTTTATAAGCAATCTAGTGATTTATGTTTTATTGCATATGATGAAGATAAACCAATTGGAATCATTATGACAGCATTAAAACCATGGTGGGATGGTATGCATTTAGAAGATGGGGAAGTATTTGTTTGTAAGGAATACCGCCATGGGGGGGTAGCCAAACGTTTATTTAAAAAACTGTTTGAATATGCAAGTGAAAATTACAATGCCACAGTATTGGAAGCACATACATATGAAGATGAGAACGGCTTTCCATATTGTTGGTATAAAAAATTGGGATTTGAAACAATTGATGATTGGAAAATAATTAGCGGTGACATTAGAAAAATAATGGAAAAGTTAAAGGAAGATGAAAAACATGAATGAGACATTTAAGTTTTTAAAGGAAAATACACAAGTAAATTATGTGTCTACTATTGATGGTGATAGACCCAGTTGTAGACCATTTGGTGATCCGATTTTATTTGATAATAAAATATATGTATTAACAAATAGGCAAAAAAATGTATCAAAACAAATCGCAAAAAATAATCATGTTTGTATTGTTGCTTATGATGGTGAGTCTTGGCTTAGGATTCATTGTAACTTGATTGATGATAGTAACAATATAGAAGCTAAAAAAGCAGTGATAAAAGAATTCGATTGGGCAGAAGAAGCAGGATATACATTAGAAAATCCAGACTTTCAAATTCTTTATCTAGCAAATGCAAACTCAACTATTTCTGATTCAGATGGACAAGTACTTGAAAGCTATAAATTTTAAATAATTATATGGAGGCAAAACCAAATGAAAATAATAAAATATCCACAATCTTGTTTCATGATAGAAACAAATCATCAAAAAATACTAGTCGATGCTGGTAGCTTAAAATACAAAGAAAAATATCTGGAAGAATGGAAGCAAGCAGATATTATTTTGATTACTCATAAACATGGAGACCATATTTATGGAGATATTCTAGAGACAATAGGTATTCCAATTTATTCTACACAAGAGGTGCAAGATAGTTATCCGAATGTCGAAATTCAGATAATTAAAGAAAATGATGTAATCATACTAGACGGTATCAAAATAGAAGTTGTAAAAGCAGTGCATGGATATAATCCTAATTTATCAGATGAGAATGAAGTATTTGAGAATGTTGGATATATTATAGATGATAGTACCAATAGATTCTATATTACAAGCGATACCATTTGTTTTAATAATAATTATAAAGCTGATATAGTAGCGCTTCCTGTGACTGCACATGGACTTACAATGTCATCTTATGAAGCGGCATTATACTCTAAAAAGTTAGAAGCTAAATTGGTATTACCAACTCATATGGATAATCAAATGTATCCAACAAATTTGGAATATATGAAAGAAAATTTTGATAAATTTGATATCCATTACAAAGTATTAGAAATAGAAGAAACAATTGAAATAGAGTAGACTAGCTTAAGCTAGTTTTAAAATGGAAAAATATTGACATTATTCCGAATTCAGTATATTATTTTAATAAATAAGGTGATGAAAATGGAATACTTATCAGTAAAACAGGCTTCTAAACTATGGAATATCAGTGAAAGAAGAATTATCAAACTATTAAACGAAAATAGAATACCAGGTGCAATCCAAAAAGGAAGATATTGGAGTATTCCTAGTGACGCACATAAACCAATGGATAAAAGAAATACCTATGCGAAAAATATCAATGACAAGAAAGTAGTTGTAATCGCGGGAATTAATTCTGATATAGGAAAGGAATTATGTCAAATACTATTAGAAGCGGGCTACCAAATTATCGGTTTATATCAAAAAGACAGCAGTTTAGATAACATGCTTAATAATCAAGATATCATTCTAAAAGAGGTAAATTATTTTGATAGGGCTAGCTTACTCAAAATAACGCAAGAAATTAACGAAGATGTATATGGTTTTGTATTTATGGAAATTTATTTTCATTTAGAAGATCCCTTTGATTTCGACTATGACCAGTTTGAAGACAGTTACAAAGTCAATGTGTTTGCGGCTAACTTATTGGTAAGAGAATTGGTAAAGAAAATGAACTATGAATCTAGTATTGTTATGGTAAGTAGTATTGAAGCATATCGAGGTTCATTTGGTGCTTCTGCTTATGCTTCTGCTCAAGCAGCTAAAGTAAATTTAGTCCAAACATTTGCCAATATCTTTACAGAAATGTACGGTATTCGAATTAATTCTATTATGGCAGGATGGATAGGTGGTGTTATGGAAAATGATGACTCCTTCAATAAAGCAACCGAATCTATCCCTATGAAAAGGCTTGGAAATCCAGCGGAAATTGCTGATGATATTTATTTAATGTTAACAAGACACAAATATACCAAAGGCAGCTCTTTGGTATCAGATGGGGGCTATTTAGGAGTGGATTCCCAGTCTAGAACTGAAGATCTAGATTCTGGAAAATTTTATAAAATTTTAGATAAGTATTTCAGTGAAACGAAAAAAGACTCTAAAATGTGGATTATCTCAACCATGATGGAAAATGAGTGGAATGAAGATCCAGCAGAACGGAAATTTATTCAAAGTAACTTTGATGCTGCAAACCGTGGCGTTGAAATCGAAAGAATATTTGTATTTAATCAAAGAGATGCAAAGAAATTTCAGGATAATCCCTATATCAAACGCTATCTTGCAAGCGATAAAATTATAACTAAATTTGTGGATTTAGAACAATTAAAGTTACAAAAACCAAAACTATTAGATGTGATTAAAAATGGATGGATCGGAATTGATGATTATGCACTGCTAGTGGATTTACCAAGTGATGGAACTTCTCGTGGTTATGTAACCTTAAATAAATTAGAGATTGCCAAAGCAAAAGATTGTTTTAATCAATTGCAAGAAATGACCCAAATGTTAAAGGATATCATGTAGTAAATAAAGTACGATAACTGTAAGTGTAATGAAAATACTATAATTAAAAAAGATTCGTCAAGTGTGATGCGAATCTTTTTTGGTTCATAGAGAGATTATTATAGTTGCTATTTATTTGCAAATAGTATATTATGGTATACATAAGGAAGTGTTTATGGAAGTAAAATATAATTATCAAAATACAACATTATACCAATTTTGTAAAATAAATGGATTCATTTATAAAAATATAATTGCAAGTATTCTATACTATACAAAAAGATACCAAAAATATAGTCAAAATAAGAATGAAGCAATAGATATGGTAATTGGAAGACAAACGATATTAGCAGAACGAAGAATCAAAAAGAATGCATTTTTAGCCATACTAAATGATAGATTCAATATAACAAAGATTGCCAAAGTATTACATATAAACATACAAGCAATATACAAATTAAAAAAATATGGCTTTTCATTGAGACAATCAATGATAATTCTTTACTTTTTAGCAGATTATGATATAGAAGATAGAAGAATCTCTATCAAAAGAATACGCCACATTTTAGAAGAATTAAAAATTCAAAATTATACAAAAGAATATGCATATTTATTTTGTTATTATTATTTGGGCTATGATACACAAACGCATATTGTTACACTTTCAAGCCCGATGTGTATACATAATATCTATAATATAGCCAACTATTATTGCTTAAAACTCGAAAAAGAAGATTTGGAAGATGTAATACAGAATGTCAATATCAAAATTATGGAACTAATAAGAAACAAAAAAATTTTGTTAAATGAATCCTCACAAATTAGAAGCTATATTTATAAGTCAGTAAAAAATCAAATATATAATGACATAAAAGAAATCAAAAAACATGCGGATCATGCCCATTTAGAAGATAAAATCGGAGAGAATAGAACTTTAATGGATGTGATACCATGTGGATATAGTGGATGGAAATAGTCGATATACAAAAAAGTCCTAAATATAAGAACATATTTTCTAAAAAATAAACTATACTTTAATGAGGTGTTGCCTTTGAAAAAGGTTTTAGTTATATTTGGTGGGAATTCATATGAGCATTATGTTTCATGTAAATCAGCTAAAAGTATTATAGAAAATTTGGATAAGAAATTATTTGATTATGAGTTGGTTGGAATTCATTTTGATAATAAATGGTATCAATTTAATGGGGAATTATCTTATCTAGAAAATGGGCATTGGAAAGATACAAATGTGACTGCAATTGATAACATCATAGACTATATTCAAAAGTTTGATGTTGTTTTTCCAATGATACATGGATATTCTGGTGAGGATGGGAAATTACAAGGAATGTTAGAACTATTTAATATTCCATTTGTAGGTTGCAATACCCTTGCAAGTGCCATTAGCATGGACAAAGAAATGTCCAAAATTGTATTTGAACATTTCGCAATTCCACAAGTTCCTTATTTGATATATGAGGAAAATAAACAAAAAGAAATAGAAGAACGAATTGGTTTTCCAGTGATTGTAAAACCAGCAAACGGGGGCTCTTCCATTGGGATTGGAAAGGCAGAAAATAAGAAACAACTGAAAAAGGCCATCAAAGAGGCAAAGCAATATGATTCTAAAATTATCATAGAAAAATTTATAACTGCAAGGGAATTAGAATGTGCAGTACTAGAAAAGAATAAGCGTATTATTTGTTCAAATTTAGGAGAAATCAAATCAGCAAATGAAATTTATGATTACAATGCAAAATATATCAATGAAAAATCTTATACAATTATTCCACAAGATTTACCAATTGAAGTTGTAAATCAAATTCAAGAATATGCTAGAAAAATATTTTTAGGATTCCATTGTAATGGGTATGCCAGAATTGATTTCTTTTATGAAGAGGAAAGTAGACAAATATACATCAATGAAATGAATACTATACCAGGATTTACATCCATTAGTATGTATCCCAAATTAATGGAACATGAGGGAATTTCGTATACAGATTTGCTTACTATTTTAATTAATAGTGCAAATAGTAGTAGGTAATCTAAAAAACTATGGTATAATAAAAAGTAAGCCTTAAAGAATTACTATAGTATGCATTAAACAATGAATTGAATTTATTAGCAAAAGGTGGTACACATGAATAAAAAAATAGTAGAAGAAATAATAAGGGGACAACTAAAAGCAAGAAATCTTATACCAGAAAAGCCAATGCATATATTAGAAAAAGAATGGGGATATGCCGTAGAGGTTATGTATTCTTTTCGATTGATCTATAATGCCATTTTAGATAAAAAAGGGGAAATCATATTTCCTCTTACGTGTTCCTTTGGAGATACAGGCAGTATTTATAGGTCGGAAATGAAAGAATATGAAGACCCTATTAGTGGAGAAAGAATGTGGCTTCCTAACAATCCATCGGTTAGTTTAAAAGAATTAGATGAGCACCATTTCTTGATACCCAGCGGACAAAGCCGGGGGGGGGTAATGCCCTATTTTATGTTGACGAAAATAAACAGTTAACGTATAAAGGATATATAGAAGGAAAGATTGAAGGAAGTGCACTCTCACCACGGAAAACGCTAATGGATAAAAAATTGTTGCTATCACGTGTAGAAGTGGATGCTGCAAAAGATGATTATGAATGGTTTTTTTATTCATGGGATAAAAATTGCCGTGTATCAGATAAATGGAGTACGCTAGATAGCCTTGAATATAAAAGTTTGGCAAGAGCCGTTTTAGTAAACCAGTTAAATTACCCACAAGATTTGGTAAACAAAATTATAAATTATATGAAATTGTACCATGCTTGGTTAGCAACCCTACAAATTAAATCCGAAGACAATAAACATCATATGAAATTTGTATGTTTAATTAATGAGAATGGAATTCCAATAATGGATTTAATCTATTTAGCACCTGATTACTCTGTTGAGAGCATTCAATTAGAGAAAAAAGAAGTAGGTGAGGTGGATGAAAAAAGAGGATGGTTACAAGCACTAGTGAATCATAGAATCATGGAAATTGAGGAACGTAAGAAAAATATAGTATCTAATTTTTTAAATATCAGTGCTTTAAACCAAAAAAATAATGATTTATTGAATAGTATACCAAATGAAGAAATCGATTCAGCAATGAATCAATTGGTATATAAAAAAGATTAAAATGTATCTTTTGTCTAGTGATAATACGTGCTATAATAGAACTAGAAAAGAGGTTTTTTAATGTTAAAAAGTATGAACCGAACTCTATGGATTTCAATTATTTCATCTATTATCTTTATTTTATTAGGCGTTATTTTGGTTTCCCATCCAGAAACATCATTGGTAATTATGTCTTATACAGTTTGTATATTATTAGGCGCAAATGGAGTATATCAGTTAATTATGGGATATACCAATACTACACCATCTCTTTTTGATGGATTTAGTGGAGGTATTTTATCCATTGTTTTAGGAATTTTAATTCTAATCAAACCAAATACCCTATCAATTGTGATTCCAATCGCAATAGGCTTATGGTTTATTATCAGTAGTTCCTATAAATTAAGAATTGCACTAGCCCTTCGTTCTAGAAAAGAATCGATATGGCTACTGTTGTTTGTAATGGCACTATTAATGATGGTGTGTGGTATTATACTCATATTCAATCCCATTTCGGGAATGAAAGCAATTACTAAAATGATTGGTATATTAATTATGATTTATGCTACAATAGATATCATTGAAGCAGTTATGATTAAGAAGAATATCAGCTTACTAGACAACTGGTTCCAGGAAGACGAAACATAGTCTTTTTGTGTAGTCACAATCAAAAATCGGCATGAAACATATTCAAATGTGCAATAAAACTATCGCAGAAATGCGATTTTTTAATATTATAAAACATTGTATTTTTGAGAGTATCTTTGTATATGTTCTTAAATCCTTTATAACCTTTACTTATAAGTGTTTACGGCATTTTTGTTTTTTTAGGATATTGTTATAACCTCTTATATTTTCACTTTCAAAAGTAGTAAATTAGTAGTAAAAATTTTTAAAAAGATTAATTTAAATATTTAAAAAATACTATGGTATTTGGCATAGTATCGAAGTATAGGTTTTATAGGTGAAAATAGTTGTGGAGTAACTAAAGTTTTCGTCATAATAAGGTATAGCATTACCCTTACTATGTAGCATGAAGCACGTATCAGATTTTTAGTAATTCTTATTTCATACATTTAATTTTCTGTTTTAAACCATCTTCCATATTAATATTAGTAGGAATGACTATATCTGCTCCAATTTTATGGGTAATTAAATTTGCTATTATTCTCATTGCCCTTGAACCATCAAACCAAGTTGGATTGTCGCTTCTATCTCTTATGGTATCTAATGAACTAATCATCATATCATGGTCATATATATCTATTTTTTCTGTTGTAATCATATATTTTTGCTTATCACTCGTATATAAAGTATTGTCATCCATTTTATATAAAGCAGTATTAAACCAATATAAATGATCTCCTCCAGAAAGAACTATAGCAGTAGCCTTATATTCTAAATTTCCTATTAGAGAATCAACATATTCTGTAACCTCATCAAAAGTGACATTTGGAATATCTTCCTTTAACTCTGGATATTTACTTGTTATATCTACAACTCCAAAGTTATAAAATTTATGTCCAAATATTTCTTTATTTTTAACAAATATTAACTCAATGGAACCTCCTCCACCTATGAAAATACATAATGGACCATCATAATCAATATTTTCGTAGCATCCTTTTGCTGTAAAAATGGCTTCATCCTCTTGCGATACTACTTCTATTGTCAAATTAAATTCGTCTTTTAAATTACTATTAATTTGTTTTAATTCTGTATCACTTATATTTCTAAATATACTGCAGCCATATATATGAATATTTTCTGTATATTCTAAAGCCTTGCTTATTTCTTTATATAACTTTTCTAAATCTACATCAATTATTAACCCATTATTTTTATAATTCTTCTTAAATTCAATAGTTGTTGTTTTATCATATATAACTTTGCTATTTTCATAAATATGGGTTTTTGTATTATTACTACCTATTTCTATAATTCCATATTTTTTAATCATATTTTCACTCCTAATTCAGTTTCATTATTCATTAATTTTATATATTTTACCATAGTTTTATAAATATTTATAGATACTTTACATTTTTTCCTAAATACAAGAAACTGGCACTAAATTCTGTAGTATATAAAGTATTTATACTTTAAATTCAAAGGAAATTATAACCTTTTCAAGCATTATTAAATCTACAGAAGGAAAAATAGGTTATAGATTGTATATAATAGGTATGATAGAATTATTTGAAAAAACAATAAAAGAATTAGAAAATACATATATTAGTTTTCAAACATTAGAGCAATTAAAAATAAAATATCAGCAGGTAGAGCATAAAGAAAAGAAGGGGAAAGAAGCGTACAAAAATCTAGACGAATGGAGAGAAATCAGTAATCAAAAATATCTTCAAAGAGAAGAAACAGCTACAAAAGAATTATTGGACCATGTCAAAGGGTATCCTCTGGATAAAGAACAAAGAGAGGTTGTTTTAAGAGACGAACAAAATACACTGGTCATTGCGGGTGCAGGAAGTGGAAAATCGCTGACAATGATTGGGAAAATTCGGTATTTAGTAGAACGAAAAAAGATTCCAATCAGTCAAATTCTTTGTATTTCTTTCACGAATGATGCAACGAATAGTTTAAAAAACACATTAAAGCAATATTATAATTATGACTTGCCTATTTATACGTTTCATAAATTGGCATTACAGATTATCCGGCGAAATTATAATTCCATCCAGATCGCAGATGATACAATATTAAAAAAAGTTGTGGAAAACTATTTTGATTGTGGAATTTTGAAAGAAAAAGATGCCCAAAAGTGGATTTGTAAACATTTTTTCCACAAATTAGGGAAAATATTGCCTAATATTGTTAGCAGAATGCAAAGTTTTCCACAGAAATATGGAAAAATGAAAAAAACAGAAGTATTTAAACGCTACTATAAAATGATACCAACCTTTATTCACCTCATGAAAGCCAACCAATATGATATAAATGCCATTCATCACTGGATTCAAAAAAGTAAGCATTTTCGGATATGGAAAAGTGCTAACACCTATCTCCTATTACTATTAAAACGAATTTATGTACAATATACACAAGTATTAAAAGAGTCTCATTTATTGGATTTTGATGATATCATTACCTATGCAACTAATCTAGTAAAAAGCGATAATACCCTTAATTATCGATACATATTAATTGATGAATACCAAGATACTTCGCAAACCAGATATCAACTCATTCAAGCAATTATACAAAAAACAGGCGCAAAATTAATTGCTGTTGGAGATGATTTTCAATCCATTTACCGTTTTACAGGCTGCAACCTAAATATATTTTTGAAATTTAAAACATACTTTCCAAATGCCATCATTTTGAAAATTCAAACTACCTATCGAAATAGTCAAGAATTAATTGATATAGCAGGTTCTTTTGTAATGCGAAACCCAAAGCAAATGACTAAAAATTTAGTTTCCAATAAGCATATAGAACAACCAGTCCAAATCCATTACTATCATGATTTACTAGACACATTAAAGCAAATACTAGACAGGTTACAGAATGTATCTATTTTTTTGTTGGGAAGAAATCGTAAAGATATCGATTCGATACTTATAGATAAAGCATTTGTAAGCAAAGACAAACGGAATATTGTATATCAAAATCGAACAGATTTATCCCTCACCTTTTTAACCGTACATTCTGCGAAGGGGTTGGAAAGTGATGTTGTGATTGTTCTAAATATGGCCAATGAAACTATGGGTTTTCCCAGTCAATTAGAAGATGATCCTGTGATGCGTTATGTAAATCAAACGGAAGATTCTTATTTATTTGAAGAGGAAAGAAGACTATTTTATGTAGCACTTACACGTACTAAAAATCAAGTATATTTAATGACACCTAAAAAGAATCCTTCTCTTTTTATAAAAGAACTAATTCGCAAAAATAAAAAACAAATTAAAATAGAAGCATAAAAGAATATATTTATAAGCAGATATATGAGGGATGTGGTAGGATGGATGGAATGTAAAGAATTTGTATAAAAAATATAGATTATTTTACAATTTCCAAAGAAACCATTTGTTGTTAGCAATTCAATTTATCAAAGGTGTAATACTTTTTTGTATTAAGACAAAACAGTAACAGATAGAATTTAAGCATAGATATTTTCTAAAGAGTTGTTTTTTTCCTTATTGGCAAAATGATTGATTATGTATTATAAAAAAGAATTTTTATTTAACATAAAAATTGACTATTCTATCCCATTTATTATATAATGAAAAAAGTGTTTGAAAGGGAGGATCCTATGAAAAAAGATAAGAATTTAGCTGCTGCATTAGTTCTAAATGCTTTTGTTTTGGCTTTGGTGTATAGACCTCTCCTTGATAAATTAATGAAACAATGTGTTGGCTTCAAAAAAGAAAGTACCATTAAAAATAAAAAAACGATAGATAAAAGAACAACAATCGAAGTTTTAGAAGCAGCAAAATCTAAACTTGAAATGATTGGGTATGTAATAAGAGAAACACTTATGACCTCTGATATAGAAAAACAAGATATTATAGATTTTTGTGAACAACTTCATATCATAGAAGAAAACTATCTAATTCCAATAGATGAAGATGTAAAATCTAGTACTTCTATGGTATCAACTGCGTCTGTTTCTTCAGAGAAACTCAAGCGCACTATTTTGAAGCAGTGGTTTGGGATTATGGCTGTTCTTACAGTTTTTCCTTCTAATCCAGAATTGAGTATAAAAGATTTTAGTGATTATCTAGAAACATCTGTGATAGAAAGTTTAAAAGAGTTCTCATTAGATGAAAAAGAACATTTTCTTCTTTACAGTGACGCTTATGAAATTATAAAAGAATCCACTCCCTATACCACAGAAGAAAAGGTTGAGGCAATATTGACTTCAGGTGTGCCTAATGAGAGAAAATGGAATCGATTATTTGCTTTAGATGAAATTACATTAGATCAAGTAATGGAAATTGCGATGGAATTTGGTACCGAAGAAGAAATATTGCAGTTTATAGTCCAAACAGATAGACTTACGATAGAACAAAAAGTATGGTATGCATTAATGCTATTAAATGTACCATTTGAAACTATATTAGATGAATTATTAACCATAGATAATGCCAATCAAAATCAAATCATTCAAAATATTATAGATAGTGATATGGTATCATTTGAAACGCTATTTCATGCCATTATAAAATTAGAAGGACTGACCAAAGAACAACTGGTAGATTACTTGTCTTTCTATCATACAGATTATCATGATATTTCATTAGAAAAGAGTGTATGCTATCTATTAGAATGGTCATTTTCCAAGGAAGATAAAATAGACTATATTTGGGCATTATTAGATAAATATTCCCTAATTGAGAAAAAGAAATTTATATTGGAATTTTATGATATTACACCAGAGGAATATAAAAATATATATTGGCAGAGTGTAGAAGATTTGGATGAAAATCAACAAATGGCATATGGCTTATTGGAAAAAGTATACCAAGAAGAAGCGTTATACATTTTAGAAAATTATTCATTCAATTCCAGAGCAGAGCTAGATATTTTAGTTGCGGGTGTTGCGGCAGAAGGGGCCAACCACTATGATGATTTATATTGTGTTATAAACGTTATATTCAATCGCATGACCAGTCCTAGATATGTAGAAAAAGGAGAAAGTCCATATTTACAATTTATATCTGAAGGACAATTTGCTGTTTATGAAACCGGTAAATATTTAATGTACCTATATCCTCGAAATGAACTGTATGCCCAAAAATATGCAGTCGCACAACAAGCAGTTTATGATATGCTTTTTGCAGCATATAATGGAATTGCACACAACTATATCCAATTTAGAAGTTGGTCAACTGAATCTTTTTCAGATGTATACATAGTAAAAGAGGGAAATCGATATAGATATGTAATGAGTGAATCTAGTCGAATTCAATATGAAAATCTTTTGAACGAAGAAATACAAGAAGAGGAATGCTATACATTATTAAAAGAATATATTCCTCATTTCTAGTCAAAAAATAGTATCTAAAATTGCACATAAAAATGCAATTTTTTATTTACCAATATTCACCATAGACCATTTTCGGATAAAAAATAAGACGAATGATGATATAATATGGGTAGGTGGTTACATGAACACAGTAGATACAATTATAGTAGTTCCAAATCATAAAAAGAAAAAAATTTTGCTCAAGCATTCACAGCAGCAAAAAATCACACAAGAAAAATATATGACATTGGAAGAATTATTAGAAAATATAACATTACATCCCAAGAAAGAATCCATTTATTATTTAATGAAAGAATTACATCTTTCTTATTTTCTAGCATCTACTTACCTAGAAAATATACCACATATTACAAATATAAAGGAAAGTAAACATGAAAATGTAAAAAAATTATTAGAAATCAAACAATTTTTAGAAGACAATCATTTGTTAGAAGACAATCAAATGTTTATGAAATACATAAAGGGAAAACACATTCGAATCGACGGTTATTCACTTACCAAAGAACAAAAAAAGATTCTAAAACAACTAGAACCTAGTACCACTGTTACCATCATAGAAAAGGAATCTCTTTCTTATTGTCATCCTTTGTATGTCTTTGAAACCATTGAAGAAGAAATTGCCTTTGTTGCATCAGATATCGCCAATCGTTTACAAAATGGCTTATCCATAGAACATATTTATTTGGCAAATGTAACTATAGAATATTTAATCCCCCTTCATCGTATCTTTCATATGTATGGCATCCCCTTGGAAGAAAAATCAACCCATCCTCTTTATGGAAACCCGATGGTCCAACATTGGCTTAAGCAGTTAACCACAGAAAATGCATATGAAATGTTAGAAAAAATGGGAAATCATTTGTCAACAGAAGAAGAGCATCAGATTTATCTCAAATTGTTACAAATATATAATGACTATGTTATGTTACCAAAAGATGATTTATGGAAAATCTGTATAGAAGAGGCAATTAAAGAAGCGACCATTCCAAGAAGCTGCCAACATCATGCGGTTCAAATTCAAAACATAAAAGAAAGCGACTTTCAAGCAAACGAATATGTGTATATTTTAGGTATGAATCAAGAAAATATTCCTACAATCAAACAAGATGAAGACTACTTAAATGATGCCATTTGTAAAGAATTAAAAATAGATACTACATTTGATAAAAATGAGCTAGAAAAGACAACTATGATTCGTAAAATCAACGCCATTCCCAATGCTATTTTGAGTTATAAAAAGAAAACAAATTATGGAATATATTATCCATCTTCTTTATTACCCCATTTGGCAACAGAAAAGAAAATCGCCGCCACTTCTTATCAATATTCAGATATTTGGAATCAAATGGAGCTTTCCCATCTTTTAGACTGCTATACACAATATAATGAAGTGCATAAAGATTTAAAATTACTTTATGGTCATTATCAAAATCTACACTATTGTACTTACGATAATCAATATCAACCGATATCCAAACAAAAACTAAAAGAATATCTAAATGGAAAGTTGGTATTATCATACACTAGTTTAGATCGCTTTTATCGTTGCCAATTTCGTTATTATATCAGTCATATTCTAAAACTAGACGCTTATAAAGAAACGTTTGCCCAAGCAATTGGAAATCTTTTTCATTATTTTCTTTCCATTGCATTCCAAGATTCATTCCACTTTGAAACAGAATGGAAACAATATCATGAAGGAAAAAATTATACAGCGAAAGAAAGTTTCTTTTTAGAAAAATTAAAACAAGAACTTCTCTTTGTGATTACTACTATCCAGGAACAAAATACATATACGCAACTCAATCAAGAAGCATATGAACAAAAAATTTTCAAAAGTATTTCTGGTGATTTAAAAATTACCTTTATGGGAATTATTGATAAAATCAAATACAAAGAAGAAGATGGAACGATATATGCGGCCATTATTGATTATAAAACAGGAACATTAGAAACCAATTTAAATCAAAGTATTTATGGAATCGAAATGCAATTACCGATTTACCTTTATTTAATAAAAAATAAAGCAGAATGGAAAAATGTAAAAGTCATTGGTTTTTATTTACAGAAAATGATTCCAAATGAAATGACCAACGATGAGAATAATGATTATAATGCCATGAAAAAAGATGCTATGAGATTAGAGGGTTACAGCATAGATGATTTTCAGCTTTTAAATCAATTAGATGAGACCTATCAGGATAGTCGTATGATCAAAGGAATGAAAGTAAGCAGCAAAGGATTTTATATGTATTCCAAGGTGTTAAACCAAAATAAAATGGATAGATTAGAACACTTGGTTGACAGTAAAATCAAAGAAGCTGCACGTAAAATTGAACATGCCGATTTTCGAATCAATCCAAAACAAATTGGTACAAAACGAATGGGTTGTGAATTTTGTACCTATCATGATTTATGCTTTCAAACACCAAAAGATATTGAATATTTAAAAGAGTATAAAAAGTTAGAATTTTTAAAGGAGGATGCTTTATGACCAATTGGACCAAAGAACAATTACAAGCCATTCATAAAGAAGGAAAGTCTATTTTGGTAAGTGCTGGAGCAGGATCTGGTAAAACAGCAGTACTAACTGAACGTGTTCTTCGTAAAGTGAAAGATGGGATTCCCATCAATCAACTATTAATTTTAACATTTACCAAAGCAGCCGCAAGTGAAATGAAAGAACGAATTCGTAAAAAATTACAAGAAGAAAATCTAATAGAGGCCAAAGAACAGGTAGATACTGCCTATATCACAACGTTTGATAGTTTTGCTCTTTCTATCGTTAAAAAATATCATTATCTTTTGAATGTACCCAAAAATATTACCATAATGGATGCAAGTCTGATAGAAATACAAAAAGAAAAAATACTAGATGAACTTTTGGAACAATTGTATGAAAAACAAGAAACTGATTTTCTCAATTTCATTTCCCAATTTTGTACAAAAGATGACCAAGAACTGAAAAAAGATATTCTTAATATTCATAATAAGTTAAACTTGAAATATGATAAAATTGCTTATCTGACCAATTATATGAATGATGAAATGAAGCAGGAACATTTTGAGGCAGAATTTCAACAATATATGAAAATGATTCAAATTCAATTGAATGAACTTACTTCCAATCTAGAAGCGATTTCAGCTATAGACTATGAGTATTATGTAGAAATTTCGCAAGTCCTAAATCCATTATGTCAAAGCAAAACCTATCGGGAAATTAGGGAAAATGTCCAAGTAACACTTCCAAGAGTGCCATCTAATAATGAACCATTAAAGAAGAGCAAAGAAGAACTAACATCTGTTTTAAAAGAGATAAAACGACTTACCAGATGGGAAACAAAATCACAAATCATAGCGTATTTGGAAGCAACCAAAAAAGATATACAAGTACTTATTTCCATCCTGATACAATTAGAAGAAAATCTGGCGATTTGGAAAGAACAAAATCATGCTTTTGAATTTCACGATGTTGCCAAACTCGCCATTCGCTTGGTCAAAGAAAATCCATCGATTCAACGTACATTCCAACAGACATTTAATGAAATTTTATTAGACGAATACCAAGATACCAGTGATTTGCAAGAATTATTTATGGATTTGATTCAAAATCAAAATAGATACATGGTAGGAGATATGAAACAGTCTATTTACCGATTCCGAAATGCCAATCCTGAATTATTCAAACAAAAATATGATGATTATCGTATGGGAAAAGAAGGAATCAAAATTGATTTGATTCAAAATTTTCGTTCCAGAAAAGAACCATTGGAAGATATCAATCAAATTTTCAATCTCATTATGCAAGAAGAAATAAGTGGCGTAGATTATCAGAAAGAACATCAAATGGTTTATGGGAATCATGGATATGAGATAGAACAGATAAGCCAAAATAGACATATGAGAATTTTAACATATGAAAAACAAGAGGATTATACCAAAGAAGAAATGGAAGCCTTTTTAGTAGCGCAAGATATTCAATTTAAAATAGAACATCATTTTAAAGTATTAGATACACAAACTCAAAAATTAAGGGATGTACAATATCAAGACTTTGTGATTTTAATGGATCGTTCGACCCAATTTGATTTATACAAACAAATATTTGAATATGAAAAAATACCACTTGCAGTTCATAAAGACGAAACCATTACATCTGGAACGGAATTAAGACTGATATACCATATTTTAAAGTGTATGGAAAAGATGGAATTACAAGTATTTGATACAGAATGGAAATATGCATTTACTAGTATTATGCGAAGTTATTTATTAGAAGAAAAAGACGAAACCATTTTTGATTGTTTACAAAATGGATCGTATGAACAAACAAAACTTTATCATCATATTCAAAATTTATTATCAAAAAAAAATCATTTAAACAATGAATTATTGATTGAAGCAATATTAGAAGAATTTGACTTTTATCAAGCTTTTATAAAAGTAGGAAAAGTACAAAATCGTATGATTAAAGTAGAACATTTTCTGCAAATTGCCGAAAATTTATCACAAATGGGATATGACTGTTATGACATGATGAATTATTTAAAAGAAATCGCCGACAAAAACTATGAAATTCGGTTTCGCCAAAATTTGGAAACAGAAAATAGTGTAAGTATTATGACCATTCATAAGTCCAAAGGATTGGAATATCCCATTTGTTATTATACAGGATTGTACGCCAAATTTAATAAAGCAGATGTGAAAGAACGTATGACATATGATGAATCCGTTGGGTTTGTGATCCCAACTGCTAAAAATGGAATTCAAAATACCATTCGTAAAGATTTATTGCGTCATATATATCAAAGACAAGAAATTGCCGAAAAAATCAGACTATTTTATGTCGCACTTACTCGAAGTAAGGAACAAATAATAATGGTAATGCCGCAGATAAAAGAAGAAATTCCAAAATGTAAGCATCTCAAATCTTATCAGGCACTTCAATTGGGATCTTTTTATGATATTATCAAGACAATATATGGAAATTTAGAAACTTACGTTGTAGAAATTGATTTAAAAGATAGGTTGACCAAAGCTTACAAAGAACATTTACCATTAAATTACTATATGGAAAATTTACAAGACGATTTCGTGGTGCATGAAATCGATATTCCAAAAAAAGTAATAACAGAAAAAACATTTTCTAAAAAAATGGAAAAGCCAATGGATTATGAACAATATAAGAAGATAGAAATGGGCCTTAGTTTACACCGTATTTTAGAATGTTTCGATTTTGAGCATCCTAATAATAATATAAATATACCAACTTTTTTTCTTAAAAAAATACAAGCATTTCTATCTTGTCCAGTTTTTTTGAAGGATATTCTTCATATATATAAAGAATATGAATTTTATATGGAAAAGGATACAGAAATGATCCATGGTGTCATCGATTTAATGATTGAGTATGAAGATGAAATTAAAATCGTTGATTATAAATTAAAACGGCTTACCGATGATGCTTATTTAGAACAACTAAAAGGCTATCAATCCTATATAGAATCTGTGACCAATAAAAAAGTAACCATTTATCTATATTCCTTCTTGGATGAACTATTAGAAGAAGTGGTGGAACCTATTTTAAATGCATAAAATAGATTCAATTGTCTCAAATACTAAAATTAATGTCGTTTATAAATGGTAAATATTCTACCATTTTTTTTCACTCTTTTTTCTGCTATTAATTTTTTGATTTCTCTCATCATAGCACTTCTATCAACACAAAGATAATCCGCAAGTTCCTGTAAACTATACGGAATGGTAACTTTTTTTTGACCATTACCTTCCTGTTTCAAATACATTAACAATTTTTCTCTAATGGTTCGATTGCTTAAAATGGCAATTTTATTATTCAACTGAACCGTTTTTTTCATCATCATATCCATAATGTGATTGACCACAAAAGTGTGGTAAGGACACTTTACTTTACAATCCCTTAAAATAGAAAGATAATCAATCCATAAAACTTCTGTTTTTTTGGTTGCGACTAACGTAATGGGATCTTCCGAATCCTCTATAAACATTTCACTAAAAATATCCCCTTTTGATAGATGCTCTAAAATGGTTTCATTCCCTTTAATGTCTACCTTTTTTAAATCAGCACTTCCTTCTAATAGTACACCAATGACTTTTTTTCTTGCACCATAATTTTGAATAAATTCTCCAATTAAAAAAACTTTCACCTTGGTATTGACACACTTTCCTAAATGGTCTAACATCTGAAAATCCTTATTATCCTTGATATTTTCTAGCATAAAAACATCACTCTCAAATAAATTATAACAAAAAAAATAAAATGTTGCAAATGCAACAAACGATAAAAATAAAAAGTGGTACAATCGACTTAAAGTAAGGTAGGGAATCATAAAAAGATGATAAGCTACTACAGTAAGGAGTGGAAGTATGACAAAAAAAGAAACAGAAAATTTAGAGAAAGTAAAACACCAATTTAAGATTATCAAACGAAATGGGAATAAACAACCATTTGATGAAAATAAAATCAAAGATGCGATTGGTAAAAGTGCAGAAAGAGTTATGGTAACATTAACAGAAGAGGCTGAAGATGAAGTAGTAAATTTGGTAGTAGACTTTTTATTGACACAAACCAGTGATCCAGAAGTGCAACAAATCCATAATTGCGTAGAAGCGGCATTAGAAAAAGTAAACCCATTGGTTGCGAAAAGTTATCGAGAATATCGAAATTATAAAAAAGATTTTGTCCATATTTTAGATAAGGTATATAAAAAAGCACAAGCAATTAACTATATTGGGGATAAAGAAAATTCCAATACTGATAGTGCTTTGGTTGCAACCCAAAGGAGTTTAACTTACAATTCTTTAAACAAAGAGTTGTATAAAAAATTCTTTTTAACAACTGCTGAAGTAGAAGCTTGTGAAGATGGGTACATTTATATACATGATATGAGTGCACGTAGAGATACCATGAATTGTTGCTTGTGTGATGTAGGATCGGTAATGAAAGATGGCTTCGAGATGGGGAACCTGTGGTATAATGAGCCTAAATCCTTGGATACTGCTTTTGATGTAATGGGAGATGTCATTATTAACACAGCCGCAATGCAATATGGTGGTTTTACAGTTCCAGAAGTGGATACGATTTTAACTCCTTATGCCAAAAAAACATATGAAAAATATTATAAAGAATATATGGAACTGACCGAAACAGATGAAGACGATGATGAGTGTGTAGAAAAAGCCAAGGATTGGGCTTGGAAAAAAACGGAAAGAGAATGTGAACAAGGATATCAAGGAATTGAATACAAACTAAATAGTGTTGGTTCTTCAAGAGGAGATTATCCATTTGTTACCATGACATTTGGAATTGAAAAAGATCCATTTGGCGTTATGATTGCCCAAACGATTTTAAAAACGCATGCCAAAGGACAGGGAAAAGAAGGACATAAAAAACCAACCTTGTTTCCGAAATTGGTATTCCTATATGATAAAAATTTACATAAAGAAGGTAAATTGTTACATGATAATTTTTTAGAAGCCATTAAATGTAGTGAAAAAACGATGTATCCTGATTATTTATCGTTAACAGGAAAGGGATACGTTCCAGAAATGTATAAAAAATATGGTAAAGTCATTAGTCCAATGGGATGTAGAGCCTTTTTATCTCCTTATTATGAAAGAGGTGGGTTTGAACCAGCAGATGAAAATGATAAACCAGTTTTTATAGGAAGATTTAACATTGGGGCTGTTTCTTTACATTTGCCTATGATTTTAGCAAAATCACGTGAAGAACAAAAAGATTTTTATGAAATATTGGATTATTATCTTCAAATGATTCGCAGGATTCATATTCGTACTTATCGCTATTTGGCAAAGAAAAAAGCAAGTATTAATCCCATCGCATATTGTGAAGGTGGATTTTATAAAGGGCATCTACAACCAAACGAATGCATTGAACCACTATTAGAATCTTCTACTGCTTCATTTGGGATTACGGCTTTAAATGAACTACAAGTGTTATACAATGGAAAAAGCATAGTAGAAGATGGAGAGTTTGCATTGGAAGTCTTAAAATACATTAATGAAAAAACACAACAATTTAAGAAGGAAGACCATATTTTATATGCCATTTATGGGACACCTGCTGAAAATTTATGTGGACTTCAAATTGAACAATTTAGAAAAAAATACGGTGTAATTGAAGGTGTATCTTCTCGTGAATATGTATCCAATAGTTTCCACTGTGGTGTTTGGGAAGATATTAATGGAATTCAGAAACAAAATTTAGAAGAAAGATTTTGGGACTTATGCAAAGGTGGAAGAATTCAATATGTAAGATACAATTTGAATTATAATACCAAAGCAATGATTACTTATGTAGAACGTGCAATGGAGAAGGGGTTCTATGAAGGGGTAAATCTTTCTCTTGCCTACTGCAATCACTGTGGTCATGAAGAACTTGAAATGGATGTTTGTCCTATGTGTGGAAGCGATGATTTAACAAAAATTGATCGTATGAATGGATATTTATCCTATTCTAGAGTTCATGGCGATACCAGGTTAAATAAAGCCAAAATGGCAGAAATTGCGGAAAGAAAATCAATGTAGTGGAGGTACGTATGAAATATCATAATATCACAAAAGCGGATATGTTAAATGGAGAAGGATTGAGAGTTGTATTATGGGTTTCTGGGTGTAGTCACGAATGCCCAGGATGCCAAAATGCACTCACATGGAATCCGAATGAGGGATTACCCTTTGATGAGAAAGCCCTCAAAGAAATCTATCAGGAATTGGAACAAGAATGGTGTGATGGGATTACTTTATCAGGAGGAGATCCTTTGTTTCCAGGGAATCGAGAAGCCATTCGGAATGTTATTTTAAATATCAAAGAAAAATATCCAACAAAAACCATATGGTGTTATACAGGATATACTTATGAGGCACTTGTAAAACAGAGTGTAAAAGATAATCATTTGAATGATATTTTAAATCATATTGATGTATTATTAGATGGGCCATTTTTAATGAGACTTGTAGACATCAATAAACATTATGTAGGTTCTTCTAATCAAAGAGTGATTGATATGGTTAAAACAAGAGAACAAGGCGAAATTGTTCTATATCAAGACGAAGAAGTAGATTATTTTAAGGAGGTAAATGTATGTCATGCATAAAAAAAAGAGGCTTTGAAATTGCCAAAGGATGGGAAGATAAAGAGATACATCTTCCTAAAAGAAGCACAATGTATGCAGCTGGATATGATGTAGAAGCTGCAGAAGATATCACTATCCCTATGTATCAACCAGGGCAAAAGCCAACCCTAATTCCAACAGGACTCAAAGCATATTGTGAACCAGATGAATGGATAATGCTAGTCAATCGTAGTTCAGGACCTAAAAAAGGGTTTGTCATGGCAAATAGTATTGGTGTTGTGGACTTTGATTACTATGGCAATGAAACCAATGATGGCCATTTTTACTTCCAATATTTTAATGTATCTGATCATGATTTAGAAGTAAAAAAAGGAGATGTGATTGGACAAGTAATCTTTCAAAAATATCTTCTCGTTGATGACGATGATGCCGCTGGAATTCGCATGGGTGGCTTTGGTTCAACTGACCAACAATAAAGAATTGTATCGTTTATTATAACCACTAAAGTGGTTTTTGTTTTTTTAGAAATTGTTCAATATTTTTAAGAGTAACCATATCAATAAAATGTTCTACTTTTTCTACTTGCTCTAGATGAAACTGTTCTTGATTAATCATACGAAAAAGAGATTCTAATAATTGATGTCTCCATAAAAGATAGGAACCAATTGAAGTTCCTTTTTTGGTAAGCGTAATGTTTTGATAGCGTTCAAAATTGATCATTTCATTTTGTTTTAATCGCACACACATTTTACTCGCAGAAGAAGGTTTTACATTAAGAGAATTTGCCAAATGTTTGATTGTAATCAATTGAGTACTTATAGAAATACGATAAATCATTTCCAAATAGTCTTCCATCGACGCTGTTAAATTTAATTTATTTTTAGCACGATATCCTTGTAATGTATAAAATTCACTTTTTTCCAAAGATAATTGTCCCCCTTTTCTTCTTTTTTCATATAGTACTATAGAAGTTAGCGTATGGAAACTTCTTTGTAATTTTATGAAATGATGAGGTGAAATATGATGAATCAAACTTTGGATACTTTAGATGTTGGCGAAATGGGTTATGTAGAATCCATCACAACAGAAGGAAGTATTAGAAGAAGATTTTTAGACATTGGACTTACACCGGGGTGTAAAGTAACATGTGTTCTTATGAGTCCAAACCAAAACCCAGTTGCTTACTTAATTAGAGGAGCAATTATTGCCATTCGGAAGGAAGATGCGAGATACATCATAATAAAGAAGGTGGAGGGATGATACCACAAGATAAAATGGAAAAAGTATTAGCGCTTGCAGGAAATCCAAATGTGGGAAAGAGTACTGTTTTTAATGAATTAACGGGCATGCATCAACATACTGGAAATTGGCCTGGAAAAACGGTAAGTAATGCATCTGGTATTTGTAACTATAGATATACCAATTATACTATTTATGATTTACCAGGAACATATTCCTTGATCGCCCATTCGAAAGAAGAGGAAGTAGCTCGTGATTTTCTTTGCTTTGAACACCATGATGCAGTTATTGTCGTTTGTGATGCAGTTTGTTTAGAACGAAATTTGAATTTGGTATTACAAACTTTAGAAATAACAGATAGGGTAGTTGTTTGTGTTAATTTATTAGATGAAGCCAAAAAGAAAAAAATCAAAATTGATTTGAAAAAATTATCTGAAAAATTGGGAATACCCGTAGTGGGTACGAGCGCGAATAAGAAAAAAGGTTTGGATAAGTTGATGGAAAAGGTAGATGATTTAATCTATCAAAGAGCAAAAACAAGACCTTTTCGGCCAACGTATGAACCCGTTTTAGAACAAGCTATTGCAAAAATAGAAGATGTATTATCCAACTGGAATTTGAATATGAATACAAGGTGGCTTGCGATGCAACTGCTCGATCCAGATGTAGGTTTAAATGAAACCATTGAAAAAAAATTAGGATTAGCTTGTATGCAACAGTTACAAGAGTCAATAGAAGAGGCTAGAATCCTTTTATATCATAGTGGGATGGAGCCAGAACATACCAAGGATGCATTTGTATCTACTTTAATGAAAGAAGCCGAACATATTTGTAATGAAGTGGTTACTTATGAAAACGAAAACTACAGAGAAAAAGACCTCAAAATAGATAAAATAATTACAGGTCGAAAAGTAGGAATTCCACTTATGATTTTACTGTTGATGCTGGTTTTTTGGATAACCATTATTGGGGCCAATTATCCATCGGAATTATTGTCTGACTTTTTATTTGGACTCGAGGATTATTTGATTGATTTCTTGCAATTTCTACATGCACCAACTTGGCTGAACGATATGCTGGTTTTAGGCATGTATCGTGTTCTTGCCTGGGTAATTGCGGTTATGTTACCACCTATGGCAATCTTCTTTCCTTTATTTACATTATTAGAAGATTTAGGGTATTTGCCAAGAATTGCCTTTAATATGGACCATGCCTTCAAGAAATGTTCTGCATGTGGAAAACAGGCACTTACGATGTCGATGGGCTTTGGATGTAACGCAGCTGGGGTAACAGGATGTCGTATTATCGATTCTCCAAGGGAACGGTTGCTTGCCATTTTAACCAATAATTTTGTTCCATGTAATGGACGTTTTCCCATTTTAATTACAGTTATTACTATGTTTTTTATTGGATTCAGTTCGAGTATTGGAGCTTCTTGTTTTAGTGTTTTTCTATTGACAATTATTATTTTAATTGGAATTGGTTTGACATTTGTAGTTTCTAAAATGTTATCGAAAACCATTTTAAGGGGGGTTCCTTCTTCTTTTACCTTGGAGTTACCTCCTTATCGGAAACCGCAATTTGGAAAAGTCATTATTCGTTCTATTTTTGATCGTACGTTATTTGTTTTAGGAAGAGCAATTTCCGTAGCTGCACCAGCGGGTATTTTAATTTGGGTTTTAGCAAATGTACAGATAGAACAGGTTTCTCTTTTAAAAATGTGTTCAGACTTTCTAAATCCTTTTGCTAGTGCATTAGGGCTAGATGGTGTGATTTTGATGGCCTTTCTTTTAGGATTTCCAGCCAATGAAATTGTAATTCCCCTAATTATGATGGGATATATGGCAACAGGAACGATATCGGAATTCAGTAGTTTACCCGCTCTTAAGACTCTTTTAGTAGATAATGGCTGGACCTGGTTAACTGCTGTTTGTGTGATGATATTTTCGCTTATGCATTTTCCATGCTCTACAACTTGTCTTACCATCAAAAAAGAAACAGGTAGTTGGAAATGGGTTGGTCTTTCTATTTTGATTCCTACACTAATTGGAATGACACTTTGTTTTCTGATTACTACATTTGTACGTTATTTTGGAATCGTTTGATTCCTTTTTATGTAGAATAAAAAGGGCAATACTGCCCTATCATTATCCTATATTACATATTTGTTCTTTGGTTAGATTTGTAATTTCCATAATGGTTTTAATTGGAATATCTTTTTCAAGCATTTTAATTGCAGTTTCTAATTTTCCTTGCTGTAATCCTTGTTCAATCCCTTGATGATAAGAAATATGTTTTTCTGTATTGAGTATCATTTTCTCATCTTCCTCTGGAGTAATCCATGGTGTATAAATATCCCTTTCATTTAACTCCTCTACTTTCTTTCTATATTCTTCCATATACTCATCTCCTTTCGATAACTCACTTAATGATTCCCTATCTAACCCTAACATAATTAGATATTTGTATTGCTCTATCTTCTTCCTATTTCCATTATACCAATATCCTGTAATTCTATCCATATTGTATTCGATTATTTTCATATTTTCTATATACAATGAGCCATCTTTATCCATCACATAGTATTCTCTTTTCTCTTCACTATCTTTTTTCCCATAAGTAAAGTCAATATGAAGGAATGCACTTGCCATGTCATAACATTCTCCTTTTCTTGTATGTTTGGAATATAGATTGGTGAAGTAACAAAAATTTCTAATATGAAGATAATCTTTATGGCTTTGATTGAGTTCAATATGAATATATTTGTTGTTTGTTTTGACTAGTAAGTCAACTGTTTTCTTTTTTTCATACACATCATTTATTTTTAGTTCATTTGGTAAGAATATAACTTCATCGATATTGATTTGTAAAATATGTTCTAACAATATTTTCAACATATGTGGTCTTGTTTCATCACATAGGACTGTTTTAAACACAATATCATATTTCCCATTATAATACTTTCTCATGTTTTCACCTCTATTATTACATACCTTTTTTTCTTCTTTTTTCCTTTCAGATATTATTGAAACTGAATACAATGTCGAAATAAAGTACCCATAAAAAATTCTAGGTTTTCTCTTTTCTCAATATAGTGTATTGTAGGAGGGAACCTATGAAATTAAATACGAATATAACAACAGGACTTACAGAAGAAGAGGTAATACAAAATAAAGAAAAATATGGAACAAATCAAATTACAACAGTAGAACAAACGGGTTTTATGAAAAAATTATTAGAAACATTAGGAGACCCGATTATCCGTATTTTGTTAATCGCACTTGGTATTAAAGTGGTCTTTTTAATTCAAGATTTTGATTGGTATGAAACCGTAGGAATCGTGATTGCCATTTTTATTGCCTCTTTTATTTCTACCATTTCTGAATATGGGAGTGAACAGGCTTTTATTAAATTGCAGGAAGAATCCTCTAAAATCAAATGCCGTGTTAGAAGAAATGGAAGCATAAAAGAAATCGGTGTGGACGAAGTAGTAGTAGGTGATATTGTTTTACTAGAATCTGGCGATAAAATTCCAGCAGATGGATGGATTGTAGAAGGTGAAATTAGTGTAGACGAATCTTCCATCAATGGCGAAACCAAAGAAGCATATAAGTATCCTGTCGGTGAAATTATTACAGAAAAAAATCAAGTATATAGGGGGACCGTTGTTTATTCGAAACAAGCACATATGCTAGTAAATAAAGTTGGAAATGATACTTTATATGGTAAACTAGCAGCAGAACTGTTAGAAAATCAGCCAGAAAGCCCCTTAAAGTTGCGGTTACGTGAACTGGCGAAATTCATCAGTAAAATTGGATATGCAGGAGCTATTTTGGTTTCTATTTCCTATTTGTTTTCCGTAGTTTTTATCAGTAATGGATTTCAGATGGACAAAGTATTTGCAATGTTGAGCAATATTCCACTGATGATAGGACATGTGCTATATGCATTAACCTTAAGTGTTACCATTATTGTAGTTGCTGTTCCAGAAGGACTTCCAATGATGATTACACTGGTTTTATCTTCAAATATGAAGCGTATGCTAAAAAACAATGTATTGGTACGTAAAATGGTAGGAATTGAAACAGCCGGCAGTATCAACATCTTATTTACAGATAAAACGGGAACGTTAACCAAAGGAAAATTAGAGGTGACCCATTTTGTAAGTGGGAATCTGCAAGAGTTCAATCATGAATTTGAATTGGAAAGATATCAAAAATTACACCGTTTATTTAAAATGTCCGCCATTTATAACAATGCCAGTACATATGATAAAAACCATAATGTAATTGGGGGAAACATTACTGATCGTGCGCTTTTAAAATTTATCACCTCTAATCCCAAAATGGATTGTAAGATAATAGAGACAATTCCTTTTAATAGTAAAGAAAAATATGCCTGTACTACAGTGATGGATCAGTACAAAAAAGTAAAGTTAATCAAAGGGGCTCCTGAAAAATTATTGGATCATTGTACACATTACTATGATGAGTTGGGAAATAAAAAGTTAATGTATCATAAGTCTAACGTAACTGCTTACTTAAATCAAATGACCAAAATGGGTATTCGTGTTCTTGCTCTTGCTATAAATGACAATTATGATTTAAAGAATACATTCAAAGAGATTACTTTAGTGGGATTTGTTTTAATCAAAGACGAGGTACGAAAAGAAGCGATAACAGGAATTGAACTTGTCAAAAATGCGCATATTCAAACGGTTATGATTACGGGAGACAATAAAGATACTGCTTATACCATTGGAAAAGAAGTAGGTTTGATTACAGATAGTAAAGATCTTGTATTAACCAGTGATGAGTTAAAACAAAAAACGGACGATGAGCTGAAACAAGTGCTTCCCAATTTACGCATTGTAGCGCGAGCACTTCCCCAGGATAAAAGTCGATTGGTACGAATTGCACAGGAATTGAATTTAGTAGTGGGGATGACAGGTGATGGTGTTAATGATGCACCAGCACTAAAAAAAGCCGATGTCGGTTTTGCGATGGGAAGTGGGACAGAAGTTTCCAAAGAAGCGAGTGATATTGTAATATTAGATGACAATTTTTTATCGATTTCCAAGGCTATTTTATTTGGAAGAACAATTTTCAAAAGTATTCGAAAATTTATCATTGTCCAATTGACAATTAACTTTTGTGCAATTAGCTTATCTATCATAGGACCATTTATTGGGATTGATACTCCTATTACAGTAATTCAAATGTTATGGATTAATATGGTTATGGATACATTGGCTGGACTTGCATTTGCGTATGAACCACCATTATTGGAATATATGAAAGAATATCCAAAGAAAAAGAATGAATCGATTATCAATCCTTATATGATGCAACAAATTGTGGTAACAGGATTATATTCTGCGTTACTTTGTATTTTGTTCTTAAAGTTACCTTTTGTAAAAGATTGGTTTCAAGACAATCAAGCAGAATTTATGACAGCCTTCTTTGGATTATTTATTTTTATTGACATATTCAATAGTTTTAATGCAAGAACCAATCGTCTTAATTTATTGGCACATATTTCCAAAAATAAAGTATTTTTGGCCATTATGATTTTTGTAATTGTAGTACAGATCATATTAATTTATTATGGGGGAGAATTATTCCGTACAGTTGGTTTAAATCTAAAAGAATTCCAAATTATGATTTTTTTAGCAGCCACGGTAATTCCAGTTGACTGGGTAAGAAAATTGTATTTACGTAGTAAAGGACATGTTGGTGGTGTCTAGTTTTGACACTTTATATACAAAAGAATAAAAATGACGATCATGTCGTTTTTTCTTTTAGACAAATTGTCGGTATTATATTGTATAAATCAATATATTATTGTACAATGTAAATTAAGGTGAATTTATGATTTATTTATATAGAGACTTAACAAAACAGGGATATAGTGACTATCAAATCAAAAAAATGGTTCATGATAGGCAACTTTACATGGTGGAAAAAGGTGTTTATTCTGTCAAACAAACGTATGATGCCCTAGAGGTAATCACCAAAAAGCATCCCAATGTGATTGTGACTTTAGAAACAGCCTGTTATTGTTATAAGTTGTTATCGGAGCAAAAACTACCATATAAAGTTGTAACAAAACAAAAAGATAGAAAGATTCTAGATGGACGAGTAAAGCAAATTTTTATGACTGATGTTTTATATCCAATTGGGAAAAGTACCATTACTTATCAATCTTATCCGATTCATATCTATGATTTAGAAAGGTTATTAATTGAAGTAGTTCGCAATAAAACCAATATGGATTATGAAGACTACCATGAAATTATTAGAAGTTATCAAAAGTTGATGCGATTATTGAATTTAGAAAAATTAGAAAGTTATATTTCTTATTTTAAGGACCCTAAAATTGTTAGTCGAATTGAAAAAGAAGTATTTCAAAAATAAAATATCAGTAGTATTGTTTCGCCTAATTTATTCTTTTCAGACATGGTATTATGAATTTGGGGATAAAATACTAGACAAGAATAACCAAAAAAATATAATAGTTTAATAAAACAATATATGGTTATTTTTTTTGAATATTCATTACCAAATTTTTCCAGTTTCATTGCAAATAATGTCGAATCATGGTAAAATTAAGAAAGCAACAAGTTAACTTGCTGCAAATGAAAAAAGAATAAATAGGAGTGATAACATGGTAAGTTTTGCAGTATGTGATGATGAAAAAGAATTCCGAAAAAAAGTTGTAAAAACAATTGATAAGATATTTATGAAAAATACAATTGAGTATGAAGTACATGAGTTTAGTGGGTATGATAAAAACTTTGAAAGTTTTATTAATCAGCCTTTGACTTCCAAAATTTATATATTGGATATTGAAATTTACAATAGTATATCAGGAATTGATATTGCAAGAAAAATTCGGAAAAGTGATTGGAATAGTATCATTATTATGGTAACATCTCATGCAGATATGGGGTATGATGCTCTTAAGGCACAGATTATGTTGTTAGCTTTTATTTCTAAATATGATGAATGTGAAAAGAATTTAATTACAGTTTTAAAAAGAGCGGTTTCTAAAATTGATAATAAAAAAGTATTAATATTTGAAACAAATGGAATATCACATCGTATATATTTAGATGATATTTTATATGTTACAAAAGACACTGTAGATAGAAAGTGTATTATCAGAACGACTTATAGTGAATTTGCAGTTAGTCGGACGATGAATCAGATGATTGAAGATTTGGATGGAAGATTTTTTTTATCACACCGAAGTTGTTTGGTAAACACAGAAAAAATCAAACAGATAGATTGGAAACAAAACATAATTTATTTTGGGCAAAATGATTGTATAGATCTTTTGGCAAGAGATAAAAAGAAGGGATTGAAGGAATTTGTCAGTATCAATTAGTTGGTTTATAATAGGGATTATAAATAACCTATTATACTGTTATCTATTTTTAAAATTATCAAATAGCAATGAAAAGTTTTTTAATAAAAAGTCAGTTTTTTTTAGTGTTTTGTTTTCGTTAATAAATTGTTATGTTATTATGCAAGGCATAACTGTAATAAGACCAATTATTATAAACTTGTGTTGTATTTTAATATTATTTATATCCTATAAAACATCGCTTTCAAAGTCAACAATGATAGTTTTGCTTTTATTTTTTATTTTTTCAATTAGTGAAGTAATTGTAGGTATTTTTTCATCTTGTTTGTTTCATATTAATTTTGTTGAAACGACAAATGTCAAAATTATTTTTTTAGGTAATTTCATATATAAGCTATTTACTACCTTATTACTAGCAAATAGGAAAATAAATTTATTTTTAAAGGGAATAATAAAATGGTCTACTGATAATAAAGCATTTAAAAACTCATTCTTATCTATATTAGTAATTATTGGCTTATCAATATTATTTAAGCAAAGTATATTGGAATGGGATTCCTTTTCTAATCTTATGGTAATTCATTCATTTATTGTATGCATATTAATTTTTGTTATATTATATCTTAAAGAAAATAGTGATAAAAATAAATTAGCACATCAATATGATAAGCTTTTAGGGCATGTTCAAGCATATGAAAAGTTAATAATTGAAAAAAGTAAGGATTTACACGAATTTAAAAATCAATTAATCATATTGAGAGGACTTATTAATAAAACAAATAAAAAGGCAATTGATTATATTAATGAGTTATTGGATATTAGTAATAAAGATATTAACTATAATTGGTTAACAAAATTGAATAATATTCCCTCTGGTGGATTAAAAGGGTTGATTTATTATAAAATATCTCAAATGCAAGAAAAAAATATTGAGGTTTATATTGATATTAGTCAAGATCTAGAAAATCAAGAGGTATGGGAAACATGTGATAAATATTTACGTGATGTAAGTCGTGTCATAGGTGTTTATATTGACAATGCAATAGAGGCGTCCATACATGCCAATAAAAAATACATCATTATTGAAGCAGAGTTGGGAAAAGGGGATGTTATATTTTCTTTTTCTAATACTTATGCAGGGTCTGTTGATGTCGATAGTATTGATAGTGCTGGCTTTTCCACAAAAGGTAAGGGGAAAGGTTATGGACTTGCTTTGGTAAGAGATATTATGAATAAAAATAATCATTTAGAGCAAAAAAGAGAAATCAATGGAATCTATTTTGTTCAAAAATTGATTGTTAAGAAAAAAAAATAAAAAACGGGACAAATTCCGTTTTTTATTTTTCGATTAAACTTTTTGGCATTTCTGGTTCATCAATAAAAATAACATAGCAACCAGTAGTAGCAGCACCTGCTCCTAAACTAGCAATCGCAGTGAAAATCTTTGAAAATAATCTTGACATAATTCCCCTCCTCCTTATTCTATATTAAACATTATAAAATGTTTAACTCTGTTTCATTTGCTTTCAGATAATTTTTAGTTATCATAATATAAATGTAAAATTTATAAGTAATTGGTAAAATTAATACAATTTTAGTTAATATTTTATTTTTCAATTAAGCTTTTTGGCATTTCTGGTTCATCTAACCAAATAACATAGCAACCAGTAGTAGCAGCACCTGCTCCTAAACTAGCAATTGCGGTAAAAATCTTTGAAAATAATCTTGACATAATTTTTCTCCTTTTTCTATAGTAACATTATAAAATATTTAACTGTTTTGAAATAATTTCTAACAATATGAAATAAATTAATAGCTTATTTTTCAATTAAACTTTTTGGCATTTCTGGTTTGTCTAAAAACCAACTATAACATCCAGTAGTAGCCCCTGCTCCTAAACTAGCAATCATGGTAAAAACCTTTGAAAATAATCTTGACATAATTTTCCTCCTTATTCTATATTAAACATTATGAAATGTTTAACTCTGTTTCATTTGTTTTGAGATAATTTTTATAATTATCATAACTTAAATGGAAAATTTTATAAGTAATTGGTAAAATTAGTACAATTTCATTATAAATACCGAATAATATTAAATTTGATAATATTTCATTTCGAACACATAGTAGTATTATGACTAAAATAATACAATGGAGTGTTGTAATGTATTTATATCTTTTTCTTCTATCTGCATGAATCAAAGGATGTTTTATTGTATCCGCAGGTGCATAACGATATATGAGCATAATCGCAAGAATACCTAAAATAAATTTGATATAAATAGGGAACACAATGAACTTTGCCACCACTGGTAATAAGATAAAAACAGCTGTAGAAGAAGCGAGGCAAATCCAACTTTTACTTGCATGTAAGCCAAAACCACTTTTTCTTAATACATTGAAAAATATCAACATTAATATCATTTCCCAAAAAATATGAAGTAAAATTGCAATTGTAAAAATAATAACTGCCTTGGTAATTGTCAGATAAAATCCCTCTAACCCATAACGCATTTCATCCATTTTAATATCATCATATTCAGGATGATATTTTTTAATTACTTGGAGTGAATACTTTAGAAATCTCTTCTTCATAGCAACCTCCCTACCTTGCTTTAAGCTTACCACTATAAAATTGCAAAAATTCAAAATTTGTATTAATCGTTTTTGCAAATACCCTAATCGGAAATAGAAAGAATGAAACATTCTATGACAAACAATTTGTACCAAAAAGAATACCAAATTAGTGAATTTGATTGTTCCGATATTTCATATTTGATAACATAAAGTCGTGCCTTTCATACAATACCTATGTTTCAAGAAAAATAATGTCGACATTTTGGGTTTGAAATAAGTTGAACTGGCATCTTGGAAACAGTATATTTATATTGTAAGCACAAATATGCTAGAAGGGAGATTTGAGTATGCGCGGTAAGGTTAAATGGTTTAATAATGAAAAGGGCTTCGGATTTATTGAATATAATGAAGGCGAAGATATCTTTGTTCACTATTCTTCTATTTTATCAGAGGGATATAAGACCTTAGTTGAGGGTCAATATGTCGAATTTGAACTTGTAAGAACTGACAAAGGTTTACAGGCAAAGAATGTTGTAGAAATCAAGACTACTTTGGTATAGTAGTTTTTTTGTTCCCTAAAATTATGCCAGCTGCTATTATTTTTAAAACCAGTATGATATACTATAAATAGAAGGGAATGATGATATGACGTTTCATATTCGTGGTAATAAGATAGAAATTACCGACGCAATCAAATCTTACATCGAGGAAAAATTAAGAAGGCTGGATAAATACTTTGAAAATCCAGAACAAATAAGTGCGAATGTAGTTGTTAGAATGAGTGGAATTGACCAAATTATTGAAGTGACTATTCCAATTAGAAAAGTAGTATTACGTGCGGAAGAAAGAGATAAAGATTTGTATGTAGCAATTGATATCGTATCAGATAAACTAGAAAGACAAATTCGAAAAAATAAAACAAGAATGCATCATAAAAATAACAAAGAAGCAGTAGTAGCATTTAGTGATTTTACTGTGAATGCAGAAGAAGAAATAGAAGAAACAATTGTAAAACGAAAAACATTTGATGCCAAACCAATGAGTGAAGAAGAGGCAATGTTACAAATGAATTTATTAGGACATGATTTCTTTATTTTTAAAGATTCACAGACAAATAGTATTGCTGTTATATATAGAAGAAAAGATGGAAATTTTGGCTTAATTGAACTGCAATAGGATCAAATCCAACATAGTTGGATTTTTTGATGCATTTACTAACATTGGAAATAAAAGAAATCGATAAAAAAGCTTTCTATTATAACAATTATTTGATACAATATATTGTAAGTAAAAGAAAGGATTGATTACATGAAATTCTTAAAAAGAATATTTGATCATGAATATAAAGAATTAGAAAAATTTAAAACAATCGCAGATAAAATAATGGAATTAGAACCTGTCATTGAAAAATTAAGCGATGAAGAATTGAAAAATAAAACAGAAGAGTTAAGACAGAGATTAACTGAAGGAGAAACATTAGAAGAAATCAAAGAAGAGGCATTTGCAGTTGCAAGAGAAGCAGCATATCGTGTGATTGGAGAAAAACCTTACTATGTTCAAATTTTGGGGGGGCTTGCCATTCATTATGGAAACATTGCTGAAATGAAAACAGGTGAAGGAAAGACTTTAACATCTACTATGCCTGCGTACTTGAATGCCTTAACTAAAGAAGGGGTTCATATCATTACAGTAAACGAATATCTAGCAACACGTGATGCGAATTGGATGGGAAATATTTATCGCTTTTTAGGACTTACAGTGGGTGTGAACTTAAGAGAACTTACACAAAAGGAAAAAAGAGAAGCATATGCCTGCGATATTATGTATACCACAAATAATGAACTCGGATTTGACTATTTAAGAGACAATATGGTTGTAAGAGCAACAGACCGTGTAGCACGTCCCCTTAATTTTGCAATCGTGGATGAAGTCGATTCTGTATTGGTAGATGAAGCTAGAACACCTTTAATTATTTCAGGTGGATATATGGAATCTGCAAATTTATATATTGACGCGGATCGTTTTGCAAAAAAATTAAAAGAAAATGATGGCTATATTTATGATGAAAAAAATAAATCAGTTACTTTAGACGAAAAAGGAATTAAAGAAGGAGAATCCTATTTTAAAGTAGATAACTTATATGATATCAATAATACAACTTTAGTACATTATATTAACCAAGCTTTAAAAGCAAACTATGCAATGAAAAGAGATTTTGACTATGTTGTAAATGATGGAAAAATAGTCATTGTAGATTCTTTTACAGGACGTTTAATGGCTGGTAGAGCATATTCTGATGGATTACATCAAGCCATTGAAGCCAAAGAGGGCGTGGAAATTGAACAAGAAACAAGAACCCTTGCCACTATTACATTCCAAAACTTATTTAGAATGTATCATAAATTAGCAGGTATGACAGGAACTGCAAAAACAGAAGAAGAAGAATTTAGAGAAATTTACAATATGTATGTAATTACCATTCCAACCAATAAACCTGTTGCAAGAGTGGATTATGGAGATTTAATTTTTGCAACCAAAAAAGGTAAATATAAAGCAATTGTAGAGGAAATTAAAGAAAGATATCAAAAAGGCCAACCCATATTGGTTGGTACGATTGCCGTAGAAACTAGTGAACTGATAAGTAGCATGCTAAAAAAAGAACATGTTCCACATGAAGTTTTAAATGCCAAAAACCATGCTAGAGAAGCAGAAATCATTTCCAAAGCAGGTGAAAAAGGTTCTGTTACTATTGCAACCAATATGGCAGGTCGTGGTACTGATATTAAATTAGGTGAAGGTGTTAAAGAATTAGGGGGACTTTGTGTCATCGGAACAGAACGTCATGAATCTAGAAGAATTGATAATCAGTTGCGAGGTCGTTCTGGGCGTCAGGGTGATCCAGGATTTTCTCAATTTTGCGTGTCTTTTGAAGACGATTTAATGGTACGGTTTGGTACCGATCGTGCAAAAGCATTATTGGCTCGAGTTGGGTTTAGCGAGGATATGTCGATTCGAAATAAAATGCTGTCAGGTTCGATTGAATCTGCTCAAAAAAGAGTAGAAGGAAACAACTTTGATATCCGTAAAACACTATTGGAATATGATGATGTGATTAATCAACAAAGGGAATATATATACCAAAAAAGAAATGAAATACTAGATGCAGATTCTATTCATGAACGTATACTAGAGACATTCCAAAATTTTGTAGCAGATTTGATTGATAGCCATATCGCACCAGAAGGTTTTTTAACAGAAAAGGATAATAGTGAAATTTTAGAATTTGTAAATGAACATCTATTAAAAAGAAAATTAACAGTGATTGATTTACAAGAAAAATCTACAGATCAGATAATAGATTATATATATAATCTATTAATTAGTGAATATGAAGAAAAACTAAAAGAAGTTCCAGAAGATGTAACAAAAGAATTCGAAAAAGCAATCGCATTACGTGTGATCGATACTCATTGGATGAATCATATCAATACTATGGCACATTTAAGAGAAGGAATTCATTTGAGGGGGTATGCGCAAGAAAATCCATTACGTGCTTATAAAACAGAAGGATTTGATTTATACGAAAATTTATTAAGCAATATTGATAAAGAAACAACAATGTTTTTAATGAAGGCAGAGATTCGCCAAAACATTGAAAGAAAACAGGTTGCAAAAGGGGAAGCAGTAAATGATAGTAGCAAAACCAAAAAGGCAGCCCCTAAACAAGTGAATAAGATTGGCCGCAATGAGCCATGCCCATGTGGTTCAGGTAAGAAGTATAAGAATTGTTGCGGAAAGTAGCGTAAAATAAGAGAAAAGTAAAAAATCAAAAAGGTAACAAATTAATTGTTTGTCAACCAATCAAATAAAATGTGAAAAAAATCAATTGAAATTAAAGGATGTCATCAAAAATAAATTTGTTGACATCTTTTTTGTTGAAAGGAGTAAACTAATGAGAAAAGTTTATATACAAGGATACGTAAGTTATGAAGATGAAAACTACACATTTACATATGAAGAAAAAAATTAACATTGGTATCGGTAAATAATCATCAAACGTTTTTTAATGAATATAAATTTGTTGACGAGTTCAGGGGATTTACTGTGGATGGATTTGATATTGTTTTTTATATAAATAATAGTATTTACTATAAGGATGATTCATTTATTTGTTCACCAAGGTGTATTTTTATTTCTAGAAATAATGTATATAATCCTATAGATATGAAATTTGATGCTTTAAGGTTTTCGGGTGGAATAACCAATAGATTTTATATTAATAGAAATATGATTGAATTTGATTCTGTTTCCAAAGCAGTAGATGATAGAGATGACATTGCACATAATAATACTGTTAAATTAAGTGGTATTTCTATAGGAATTTATCAAATGATTTTGAAATTAAACTATGTAATGATATTAGATTACATAGGTGTTCCAGTAGAAATATATAGTAAAAGAATACAGCACTTAGGATTAGTGAATATAATATAGATGGAATTCGTGTTTCTAAAACAATTGATGATGTAAAAACAGAGTATTATATAGAAGATTCAAAGATTATAATTGAAAAAAACAATAATAATGTGGTATTCTATATACGTAATGAAGTTGATGATTTAAT
>CAJUHL010000014.1 GCA_910586425.1 uncultured Bacilli bacterium | reverse complement strand
AAAGTAACAGCCTTATTGAATTTAGGAAGGAATGAAGATGCATTAGAATTAATTGAGGAAGTATTATTGCTTCCAAATTTGGATCCAAAAACCCGTATGATATTTACAAATCAGAAAGCAACCGCTTTATTGAGTTTAGGAAGAAATGAAGAAGCATTAGAGATAATTGAGGAAGTATTATCGTTTCCAAATGTGGATTTAAAGACTTGTATGATTGCAAAAAATAATAAAGTAACAGCCTTATTGAATTTAGGAAGGAATGAAGATGCATTAGAGATAATTGAGGAAGTATTATTGCTTCCGAATTTGAATTCAAAAGAGCGTATGATACTCGTATCTCAAAGAAAAATAATTTTAAAAAACATGAAAAAAATTAATGTAAACAATGATGGTAATATAGAGAAAAAAGTTCCAAATTTATCTGCAAATGAAAATAAAGAGAAATCTATTACCTGTTCTTTGCTAACAAGATTGTATTGTAGTGATATTAATATAGAGGAACTAGAACAGGAAAATATAAACTTTTTTGATAAAGTAATATTATCGGCTGCTTATTATGAAAAACATAATAAAAGTCAAGGAATTCAATATATTAATAAAAGAAAACAAGAAGTAGAAGAAGAAAATCAGATAAAAGTGTTGAATATGCTAAAAGAAAGATTAATTTCTAAAAAAACAATGGTTGATTGGGGATTTTATCTTAAAATATTAGATTGTGTAATTGATTGGGATTTAGCAATTCAAATAGAAAAAAGCTCCCAAAAAAGTAAAGTAGAAGGAAAAATTACTGCAGTAAAAAGGAATTCAATCGTGAAAGCACCTGTTAAAAAGGAAACTTGTAAAAGTTCTAAAATGATTGTGGTGGAAGGAAAGAAACAATCAAGGGTTACAGGTAAATCTTCGTATGTTCCTAAAGTAAAAAATGTTCAAGAAAAAGTAATTTTAATTAAGGATATCTTTCAAAATGAAATTATGATAATGGGAAGCCATGTATATGTGGGAATGCAAAGCCAAGATATAGAAAGATGTAAAAGGGCGATGAAAGCATGGGATGTACTAGAAAGTATTTCTAATAAACCAATAACAGATATTAATGCATTAAATCAAATGATAGACCTAACGTATCGGTTACAATATGATCCAATATTTATGAAACCTTTGACTGAAGAAAAAGTTGCAATGCGAATCAAACAATATAAGTAAAAGGACGTTGTTCGTCTTTTTTTGAAAATATGTGATATAATGAGAGCGGTGAAGTAGATGACAAAGATAATGATAATACCAGCTTATCCTAATATAGATGCTTTAATTGATCAAGCAGATGCATTTCTTTTTGGTTATCAAAAAATGAGCATGAATTTTTTAGTAACAGTAGATTTAGAAGATATTCAAAAAATGTTACCTATTTTGAAAGAAAAAAAGAAACAGCTTTTTATCGCACTCAATAAAAATTTTCATAGCAGTGAGCTTGGTTCTGTGAAAGAAGTAATGCAAAAACTTGCAGATTTACAGATTGATGGAATTTTATATTATGATGTTGCCGTGATTCAAATGAAAAAGGAATACAAAATAGAAATTCCGCTGATTTGGGGAGCAGAACATTTGACTACCAATTACGCAACCATGAATTATTGGCATCAGCATGGGGCAGATATGGTATTTGTATCTGGAGAAATCACCAAAAAAGAGATAATAGAAATCAAAGAACAAATTAAAATACCTTTGCTGGTTTCCATTTTGGGTTATCTTCCTATGTTTGTATCAGAACGTCACGAAGTGAAAAACTATTTAGATTATTTTCAGTTGCAAGATAAATCTCCTTTTTATTACATGGAAAAAGAAGGAAAGCGTTATCCGATTGTTGACAATGAAGAAGGAACTTTTGTTTATTCTAGCCATATACTAAATGGATATCAAGAGTATCTAGAACTGAAAGAACACAATATAGATTATGTTTTACTAAATGAACATTTTATAGAAAGATCTATCTTTCTTAAGATTCTGATTCTTTTTCATGAAGAAACTGGTAGTGATGCTTTAATTGACTCATTGTTAGGTGGAAATACAGATAAAGGATTTCTTTATAAAGAAACGGTATATCAGGTGAAACATTATGATTAAAAAACCAGAGTTATTAGCACCAGCAGGTGATTTGGAAAGATTAAAATGGGCCATTGAATATGGAGCGGATGCGGTTTATATAGGTGGGCCTTTTTTGGGACTTCGTGCCAATGCTAAAAATTTTACATTTGAAGAAATAGAAGAAGGATGCCATTATGCACATGAAAGAGGCAAACGTGTTCATGTAACAGTGAACATTGTGTTACATAATGCGGAAATCAGTCGTATAAAAGAGTATTTAATTCATTTGGAAGATTGTGGAGTAGATGCGATTATTGTAAGCGATCCTGCCATTATCCAAATCGCAAAAGAATACACTCATTTAGAAATTCATTTATCCACACAACAATCTACTTTGAATATCGAAGCTTGCCGTTTTTGGGAAGAACAGGGTGTTAAGCGAATTGTTTTGGGAAGAGAAACACGAAAAGAAGAAGTGAAACAAATCATAGAAAATACAAATTTAGAAATCGAATGTTTTATTCATGGGGCGATGTGTGCTTCGATGAGTGGAAGGTGTGTTCTTTCTAACTTTTTAACAGCAAGAGATGCCAATCGTGGTGGTTGTAGTCAGATATGCAGATGGGATTTTGACTTATATAATAATCAGTTACAATTATTAAAAGGTGGAAAAGAATTTACGTTTTGTAGTAAAGATTTATCAATGCTTATGTACTTGCCAGATATGATAGAAATGGGAATTACATCCTTTAAAATCGAAGGTAGAATGCGATCTATCTATTATATCGCAACGGTTGTTGATATTTATAGAAAAGCCATTGATGCGTATTGTAACCATCCAGAAACTTATCAATATAATATAACATATGAGCGTATTTTAAGAAACTGTGCAAATCGGGATTCTGTGCCCCAATTCTTTGGTGGTGAAAATAATTCCGCTTGTGGATATTATAATGGAAGAGAAGAAGTTTCTAATCAAGATTTTTTAGGAATTGTTTTAGATTATAATGAAAAAACAAAATATGCCACTATTGAACAGAGAAATTATTTCAAAATAGGAGATGTTGTTGAAATATTTGGTCCACAATTGCATACAATAACATACGAGATTACAGAAATTTTAGACGAAAATCAACAATTTATTTCGGTTGTAAGACATCCAAGACAAATTGTACAAATGAAAATACAAGAACATGTTTATCCGAATAATCTAATTCGCATAAAAAAAGATTGACAAAATAAAATTTCTATAGTATCATTTGTAATGTTTTATAGATAGAGAGAAGAGGCGTTTTATATGTCAAGTACAAAAGAGATATATTTAACAGAAGCTGGTTTAAATGAACTGAAAAAAGAGCTTGATTATTTAAAATTAGAAAAAAGACCTGAAGTGATTAACGCATTAAAAGATGCACGTGCTTTAGGTGATTTAAGTGAAAATGCAGAATATGATGCAGCGCGTACTTCCCAAGCTGAAGTAGAAGGTAGAATTGCTGAATTAGAACTTATGATTGAAAAAGCAGTTATCATTAAAGAAACATCTACAGATAAGGTATCCATTGGAACTAGTGTCAAATTGAAATACATAGAAGATGGAGAAATTGAAACATACTCAATTGTTGGAAGTATGGAAGCAGATCCATTCCAAAACAAGATTTCCAATGAGTCTCCAATCGCACAAGCAATTATGGGTTTAGCAGTAGGAAGTCAAGTAACAGTAGAAAGTCCACAAGGAAAATACAACGTAGAAATTGTAGAGATATTTTAAAACACTTTAGGTGTTTTTTTGAAATCGACTTGAAAATTTGTTTTAGTTCAGTTATACTAGAAATGTATTGATGGAGGAAATTATGAAAGAAAATAAAAATGTACATGAAATTACCATTAAAATAGAAGGATCTGAATGGGAAAAGGCCAAAAAAGATGCATTCAAAGAAGCAAGTAAAAAGGCCAAAATCGATGGTTTTCGACCTGGTAAGGCCCCAAAAGATGTGTTCTTAAAAAAATATGGTGAAGAAAATTTATGGTTAGATGCAGCAGACCGTGTATTACAAGATGCTTATACGAAAATGTTGGATGAAAATGGAGATTTGGTAATTGTAGCTCAACCACAAGCCAGTTTAAAATCCATTTCAGCGGACTATGTAGAATTTCTATTTATTTTAACAACAAAACCAGAAGTAAAATTAGGAAAATATAAAAAATTAGATGTGAAAAAAGAAGAAGTGAAAGTAACCAAAGAAGAAGTAGAACATGCTTTGGAAGAAACGAGAAAGCGATATGCTGAAAGTGTTGTCAAAGAAGGAACAATTGAAAATGATGATACTGCTATTATAGATTTTGAAGGGTTTAAAGATGGCGTTCCGTTTGAAGGTGGAAAAGGGGAAAACTATTCTTTGGTAATTGGCAGTGGAACTTTTATTCCTGGGTTTGAAGAACAATTAATTGGAATGAAAAAAGGGGAAGAAAAAGAAATTAATATTACATTCCCTGAAGATTATCATGCAGAAGATTTAAAAGGACAACCAGTTGTATTCAAAGTAAAAGTAAATGAAATTAAAGAAACAAAACTTCCTGAATTTGATAAAGATTTTTTTGAAGATTTAGGAATGGAAGGCATTGATACCAAAGAAGCGTTAGAAAAACAATTAGAAGAGAATATTAAAACACATAAGGAGCATCATGCAGAAGATCATTTTATGGATGAAATTTTAAATCAAGCTGTTGCCAATATGGAAGTAGATATTCCTGATGCGATGGTAGAAGACGAATTAGATCGTATGATTCGTCAATATGAAGAAAATTTAAAAATGCAAGGAATTACATTAGAACAATTTTATCAATTTACCAATTCTGATGAAACTGCTTTAAAAGAACAAATGAAAGAAGAAGCTATGAAAAGAGTATCTTCAAGATTATTGTTAGAAGAAATTGTAAAAGCAGAAAAAATTGAAGTAACAGAAGAAGATACTGAAAAAGAAGCAGATAGTTTGGCCGAAAAATATAGTATGAAAAAAGAAGAATTCTTAAAACTATTTGGTGGTTTGGATATGGTAAAATATGATTTGGAAATGCGTAAGGCATTAGATGTGCTAAAAGACAACAATTAGTTGTCTTTTTACATGAAATAATAGTAAAAAACTTTCCACATTTGCATTGTCTCTTTAGTATAAAAACATGTGTAAAAAAACCAAAATTGATTTGGTTTTTATCGACTATTCATTTTCTAATTCTTGTAATTCCTGTTTTAACATGTTGTATTTTTCAGAAATTTTATTGGGAGTTTCTTTTTCAAGGGGATACCAACCTTTTCGAAAAGCAAGTTCAAATAAATTCCTTTGACTTTTTTTGATATCTTCAAAGAGTTCATAAAGCTCATTGAATAAATCCTCATTGCTTGCCTCATTCAGCGCAATGCACATATTGACGCTCATATTTTTTTCACTTTCTAATATGGCATTTAAATAATCCTTGTCATTCATTTCTTTGGTTGCAGGAACTTCTGTTTTGGGATTTTGTATTTTTTCGTTCATATGATTCTCCTATTCTAAAATTTTAATAATTTGTTCACAAATTCCTTTATGCATGTTTGATACTTGCATTAAATTGTCCTTGATTTCGGAATCGGTTACTTCTTTTGCAAAATGATATGCTTTTTTACATACAGTGAAATTCCATTCAAAAATATCGTTTAAATAAGCTAAATCCTTTGTTGAAATCATAGTAGGTACTTGTTCCATAACATTCATCCTTTCTAATTTCTTATGTACATTATTATTTCAAATATACATTCAAACCTATTTTTTGAATAAGGAAATTTTTTTTATTATAAGTAATGATGAAAAATCATAAGAATACATGAAAAAACTAATTTCATTTTTTAATAGAAAAATTGAAAAAATAGAATCGTACAAAAGAAAATCGTATCGTTCCCACAGTTATATGATATAATACTTGTAAGAAATGTGGTGAAATTTATGTATTCTTTAAAATTTCCCCTTGTGGGTAACATAAAATAAAAATAGAGCAAAACAGAAAGAGGGAATTTTATGAAATTAAAATCAAGTTTCTTTTTTACAGTAAGAGAGGATAGTAAGGAAGAAGAAAGTATAAGTGGAAATCTGCTTGTGCGTAGTGGAATGATTAAAAAATTTGGAACAGGAGTATATTCCTATTTGCCACTGGGATATCGTGTTCTTCAAAAGATTGAAAAAATAGTGAGAGAAGAAATGAATCAAGCAGGTGCTCAAGAACTGGTAATGCCTAGTTTACTTCCAGAAGATGTTTATGTTGCAAGTGGAAGAAGAGATATTTTTGGATCTAGTATGTTTTCTTTAAAAGATAGAATGGATCGTAATTATGTACTTGGACCAACTCATGAAGAGTTATTTGTTTCTGTTGCGAAAGAGAAGATAAAATCTTATAAAGACATGCCTTTTAACTTATATCAAATGGCCAATAAATATCGGGATGAGCCAAGACCGAGATATGGCTTAATACGAGTTCGTGAATTTATTATGAAAGATGCTTATAGTTTTGATACTGATTTAGAAAGTATGAACCTTTCTTATCAAAAGATGTATCAAACATATCAAACCATTTTTAATCGACTTGGATTGAATTATAAAATTGTAACAGCAGATACAGGAGCAATGGGTGGGCTTTTGTCTGAAGAATTTCAAGCGGTTACGGATATCGGTGAAGATATTTTAGTTCTTTGTGAAGCATGTGATTATGCTTCTAATATAGAAGTGAGTTCTTGTGTGGTGAAGGATTGTATGCAAGAAGATTTGTTGCCGATCAAAAAAGTACACACTCCAAATCATGGAACGATAGAAGAAATTACAAAATACTTAAATGTATCAGAAAGCAAAATCGTCAAAACTTTAATTTATCAGGTGGATGGAAATTACTATGCTTGTATGATATCTGGAAATCGTGAGTTAAATGAATTAAAATTAAGGAAATTGTTGCATGCCAAAGAAGTGATTTTAGCAGAAACGGTTGATGTTGAGCGTATTACACATGCAAAGGTTGGATTTGCAGGTCCAATTGGACTTGATATACCAATTGTTGTGGATGATGAAGTATTACATATGTACAATTATGTAGTAGGCGCGAATGAGACTGATTATCATTATCAAAATGTTAATACCAAAGATTTTACTTATCAGATTCATGGGGATATTAAAAATGTAAGAGAACAAGATGCTTGTCCAAACTGTGGTGCCCCACTTATTTTTAAAAAAGGGATTGAGGTAGGAAATACCTTTAAGCTAGGTACCAAGTATTCAGAAGCTTTGGATCTATTATATAGTGACGTGGATAATCACTTAAAACCAGTTCAAATGGGATGTTATGGGATTGGAATTGGAAGAATTTTAGCTGCAATCGTAGAACAGAACCATGATGAATATGGGATTTGTTTTCCAATGTCTATTGCGCCTTATCAAGTCGCTATTATTGACATTGGTGGGAATGCATATGCAACTGAATTATATGATATGTTAAAGAAAAAGGGTATTGATGTTATTTTGGATGATCGTGATGTGCGACCAGGGGTTAAGTTTAATGATATGGATTTGATTGGAATACCAATACGTATTACAGTTGGAAAAAAATTGGTAGATGGATATGTAGAGGTCAAATTCAGAAATGAAGAAATTTCGAAGGACATTAAAAAAGAAGAGATTGTTACTTATATAGAACAAATTTGTAAATAGAAGCATTGATATTGAGGTGATTATGTGAAAAAAATAGTTGGGATTGCAAGTTTTATCACTGTATTAGATCAACTGATAAAATATTTAGTTACCATTTTTATGGCACTTGGAGAAAGTGTTGGTTTGATTCCCCATTTTTTTTCACTTACATTTGTCAAAAACAGAGGAGTGGCTTTTAGTTTATTTGAGGGTTCGCAAATTCCGATTATTGCTTTATCTATCATGGTTTTATTTGTCTTATATATATGGGTAAAGAAACAAAAAAAAGATTCTTGGAATATCTTTTCTTTTGGTTTATTGTTGGGCGGTATTATTGGGAATTTAATTGACCGTATTTTTCGTGCAGGCGTGGTTGATTATTTGGATTTTCAATTATTGGGTTATGATGCCCCAATCTTTAATTTGGCGGATATTGCGGTTGTTATTGGAGGTTTTTTACTCATTGTAATCATGTGGAGGGAGGATAAAAGATGCAAAAATATATTGTAACAATAGAAGATGTAGGAATTCGTATTGATGCTTATTTATCCAAACAAATGGATTTGAGTAGAAGTAAAATACAAAGCATGATAGAAACGAATAAAGTATTTGTCAATCAAAAAAACGTAAAAAGTAGTTATATTATCAAAGAAAATGATGAAATAGAAGCTGAAGAATATCAGGAAGAAGTGATGGACTTAAAACCAGAAAAAATGGATTTGGATATTGTTTATGAAGATGATGATTTACTGGTAGTCAATAAAGCGAATGGAATTGTTGTCCATCCTGCTGTTGGAAATCCCAGTGGAACTTTGGTCAATGGGCTTTTATACCACTCAAAGCATTTGAGTTCTATCAATGGAGAATTTCGTCCTGGAATTGTTCACCGTATTGATGCGGATACTACAGGTTTATTGGTGGTTGCGAAAACGAACAAAGCACATGAATCCTTGGCAAAACAATTGGAAGAAAAAACAACATATCGGAAATATGTTGCGCTTGTTTGGGGGATTGTTTCTGCTGATACGGGGACGATTGATGCTCCTATTGGAAGAGACATGAATGACCGAAAAAAAATGGCAGTTACAGATATCAATAGTAAAAATGCTGTAACCCATTTTAAAGTATTGGAACGATTTTCCAATACCACTTTACTTGAGTTACAATTAGAAACAGGAAGGACCCATCAAATTCGGGTACACATGGCTTATATTGGGTATCCCATTGTCAATGATGCGGTTTATGGAAGACGCAAGATTATAGATGATAGCGGGCAATGTTTACATGCGAAAAGTCTTGGTTTTGTTCATCCTACTACAGGAAAATATATGGAATTTACAAGCGAACTTCCTACGTGTTTCTCTAATATTGTGGATCAACTTACAAGTTCATAAAATAAATTGTAACACAAAGGATACAAGCAAATAAGCACCAATATACATATGGAAGCAGGAATTTACTTGCTTTTTTATCAATCTCTTTTGTTTCATAATAGACAAAAAGCGCTGTAATTAAAGTAGCAACACAGTCAACAAATCCTAGGAAAATATTTTCTAATTGAAAAAAGAAAAATGGAAATAGTTGATTTAAAATATAATTACATAATAAAGATTTGTTATAGCTTTTGAGATAACTAAAATGATAAATTTGATATACTTTGTAAACACTAATAGCAATTAAAATATATAAAATGGTCCATATAATGGGAAACAAAAAGCTAGGTGGAGCGAAGAAGGGAAGATTTAATGATTCATAAAATTGGATATTGGAAGAAAATAATAGACCCCCTAAAAACCATGGAGCTAAAATAAGTAAAAATGTGATTATTTTTTTCATGAAAGCACCTCTTTACTTATCCTATGAAATAAGATACAATATTATTACTGACTGGAGGAAATTATGGAAGAGATTATGCTAGAAAAAAGTGACGAACTTGTGATGAAACTTTTGCATTTTTTCATAACAGAGCAAGGATATAGTCCAATTGTATTACATGGTGCAAAAAACGAAATTTGGTTAGAAAATTTAGAAAATTCATATCCAGTTGTTCGAATTGTATCTAATTATATTCACAATGATGAACAAATGAGTTTTGATTTATACAGGACCAAACAAATATTAAAAAGAGTTAAGAAGAAAACTTGTTCTTTCCATATGGAAGCTTTATCGTTATTTTTGAATTTAGGAGAAAGTGTGCATATGGATGAATATATGCATTTTGGAAATATTAGTTGTGCCAATATTCAAAAAGTATCAGATTTGAAAAAGTATCCTTTTATCATAGAAGAATTTCCAACAATTACAAAAAAAATAGCCTTTAAAGAAAAAGGTGCAGAATTGTTTATGAAAATTACAAAGGATATTAGTAAAAAAAATGAGGAAGAATCCAAGAAGGCCCAACATGTATTTGAGCAAAAAAAACCAATTATGACATACCTTCTGATTGCCATTAATACGGTTGTCTTTTTGGCAATGTATCTATTAGGGGAAGGTAGTAGGGATGTTTCTACTTTAATTGAATTTGGAGCAAACTATGGAGCAAGAGTACGTGATGGTGAGTACTATAGACTACTGACTAGTGCTTTCGTTCATATTGGATTGTTGCATTTTTTTCTGAATAATTATGCGCTTTATGTCATTGGGTCACAAATTGAAAGTTTTTTAGGGAGATTCAAATATATTGTTGTCTACTTGTTAAGTGCTGTCATGGGAAATTTATTATCCATTATCTTTTCTAATTTTATTAGTGCAGGAGCAAGTGGAGCGATATTTGGATTATTTGGAGCATTGTTGTTCTTTGGGTATCATTACCGTATCTATTTAGGAACAGTCTTAAAATCCCAAGTTATTCCTTTAATTGCGCTTAATTTGATTATTGGTTTTACGATTTCTGGAATTGATAATGCAGCTCATATTGGAGGATTGATTGGGGGATATCTACTTACTATGGCAGTTGGTGTTCCTTATAAATCTACACGTATTGAAAAAATCAATGGATGGATTTTGACTATTATTTTTACAGTATTTCTAATTTATATGGCATTTCATGGAATTGTACTGTAAAGGGCAGGTAAAATAGGATGATATTTTTTCATGATTCCTATTTTTTTTGTTATAATGAAATTAGATAGGTGAGCGTATGAAAAAGGTAGTTGTTATAATATTATTTCTTTTATTGATTGGAGGAGGAGTTGTATTTGGAGTATCCTTATGGAAACCGAAACAAGAGATACCAAAGGTAGAACAGCCACCAGTAGAAGAAATCCCTGTTCCAAAATTGCAAATTATAAATGAGGATTCTAACAGTAGACCATATGCGATTATGATTAATAATCATGCACAGGCAAGAAGAAATCATGCGGGGTTACAGGATGCCTATATTGTATATGAGATGATTGTGGAAGGTGGCTTGACACGGTTAATGGCTATTTTTAAAGATCAGTCAACAGCTCGGATTGGATCTGTGCGTAGTTCTCGTCATAATTTTTTGGATTATGCATTAGAACATGACGCAATTTATGTTCATTTTGGATGGAGTCCAAAAGCACAGACCGATATTTCTGCTTTAGGCGTTTCTAATATCAATGGTTTATATGATGATGGTTTTTATCGAGATCGTACGTTAGGTGTGGATTATGAGCACACTGCGTTTACAGATATGGACCGTATCCAACATACAGCAAATAATAAAGGGTATCGTATGACTTCAGATCAACCCTTGTTGCTTCATTATAGTGTTGATGAATTTGGTTTAGAGACAAGGGAAGATGCGATTGTTGCAAGTGCACTTACGTTAAGATATTCTGCATACGTGACAACTTCATACCAATATGACCCAGAACAAAAAGTATATTTGCGTTCTGTCAATGATGAGATTCATAAAGATGCCGTAACAAATGAACAATATCATTTTAAAAATATTATTATTGCAAGTGTCAACAATTATAATATGGATTCTTATGGAAGACAAAATTTGGATACAGTTGGAACAGGAACAGGTTACTATATTACAAATGGGTATGCAGTACCGATTACTTGGAGTAAAACTTCTAGATCCGCACAGACGGTATATTCTTATTTAGATGGAACACCAATTACGGTCAATGATGGAAATACATTTATTCAAGTGCTTCCAACTTATCAAACAGCCATTATTTCCTAAAACTTTATGTATCAAATACATAGGTTTTTCAAGTATTTTGTTATCTTTTTTAGAATAAATTTTAAAATTGTTATAAAAATAATGATTAAATTCTTAATTTTATGATATAATGTAATAGTACTTGAGGTGAAAGTAAAAATGGTCAATTATCATCGGGATAAATGCTATATGAAATTAGTAAATCCGATTTTAGCAAATAAAGAATTTAGTCAATTAGAAACAGTCGTGCATCATGGAACTACTCGAATGAATCATTCACTTCGTGTTTCTTATTATTCTTATAAAATTGCAAAAGCATTGTGTTTGGATTACGATCAAGTAGCACGTGCTGGTTTGTTGCATGATTTTTTTCTAGATCGAACAACAAATTATGAAAAAACAAAGGATAAGGTAATATTGTTTACCACTGGACATCCTAAAGTAGCAACGATAAATGCAAAAAAGTACTTTTCTTTGACAGAAAAGGAAGAGGATATGATTAAAACACATATGTTTCCAGTAGACTATCATATTCCAAAATATGCTGAAAGTTGGATTATATGTACAGTTGATAAACTGGTAGGTCTTTATGAATTTGGTTGTAAATTTAAGTATCAACTTACTTATGGATTTAATTTTTCTTTATTATTAATGCTAAATATTTTGAAATAGATGCAAATCTATTTTTTTTTGTAATTCATTGTGGTACAATATTAACAAGTTCTCGTAGCTCAGCAGGATAGAGCAGTCCCCTCCTAAGGGACCGATACGGGTTCGAGTCCTGTCGGGAACACCAGATGATATTAAAATGTCTTGATTTTAAATAACTTCAGGGCATTTTTCTTATTTTTAAATATCGTAAAATGATATAAAATATTATATATGCATATAGCATTATTTTTGATGTTGGTTAAAAATTATCGAATAGTTCCCTTAATATAAAATGGATAGTAATGGGTATTTTGTTCTATTAATATATGTTTCAAAAATGAAAGTAATGATTTTAAAATATAAAATCTTGTGATATAATACCAATCAGGAGCTGTGATGTAGTGCTGCAGGTAAATAGAAATGGTAGTTTAAAAATACCAAAGCAAGTAGAACAATATGAAACAAGTGCAAATAGTATAGATGATGCCATTGCAATCAAAAAAGCGCTTGCCCGTGTAAATGAACAAAAAATAAATATAAATACTTTAAGAGAAAAATTAGAAATAGAAGATCAGGAATTGGAAAGAATTTCCAAGATTCCGTTCAATGCAAATGATCTAATGGTAATTACGGTTGTAAAGAAGTTGGGTGCTTATGTAATTGCGGTGACGGAAAAATCCCCTAAAAAGTTTAGAGGCGTATTTGTGAATAGAATGCAGAATTATTGTTTAGATACATTAGAATTGTTGTTGGAAGCTAATTTGATTCGAATGGACTCTGGAACCAATAAAATAAGCCGAGAACAGCTTCAAAAAGAAGCAATTGTAAAGTTAAAACTTTTAGGGTATGTTGCGATGATTGCGGAAGACTCTAATTGTATTTTAAAAAAGCAATATAAGCAAATATCCATTCAATTAGCAGAAGCCATCAATTTAATTGTTGCTTGGAAAAAGAGTGATGATGAAAGATGGCGTAAAAGAAATTAGGATTTTAGATTGAAAAATCTTTAATTAAGGAGAAAATTTTTAGTTGTGCGTTTTTGTTCTTGCCCCTTTTGGTGTGCTCGCGCGCGTCGTTAACAAAAACGGTAATAGTAACTAAAACAATGTAAGAAAACGCAATGTTGGGGCGCGTCCAGATTCACTTTTGAAGAGATTTGAAATCAAATCTAGAAAACAGATCAGAGAAATTTATTTTATGTAAAATAGGTCCGTATTGTAAGGTGAAGGAATTTTCTTCTTTTCTAACCGCTAAAAGAGAATTCTTAGTGCGATGGAAAAATACATGAACACTCACACAAACAACGAATGGAATCATTCTTTGGGCGTTATCAGGGGTGTTTCTTTTTTTTGAGAGGAGTAACGTATGCAAATAGAGGAAATCTTTACGTTTGAAAATTTATATACGGCATATAAAAATTGTCGTAAATCAAAACAACATAAAGGTGAGGTCATTCGTTTTGAAACTGATTTAGCCATCAATTTATATCGTTTAATGAATGCGCTTTGGACTAAACAATACCAGTTAGGATCATACAAAAAATTTTATATTTATGAACCAAAAGAACGATTAATAGAAGCTTTACCTTTTAAAGATAGAGTAGTCATTAGATGTTTTTGTGATGTTTGTTTAAAACCAAACATAGAAAAGAAACTGATCTATGATAACTGTGCTTGCCGAAAGGGAAAAGGTACTACATTTGCAATCAATCGCTTACATCAATTTTTAAGAAAAGAATATCGCAAGGAAAATAACAATCATATTTATTTTTTAAAATGTGATATTCATAAATATTTTCCGAGTATCCATCATGATATTTTAATTCATTTATTAGAAAAAATTGATTTTTCTGAAGATGAAATGTGGTTGATCCGAAAATTAGTTCAGGAACAGCCAGATTATGCAGATAGAGGACTACCGCTTGGAAATCAATCGAGTCAATGGTTTGCGCTTTTTTACTTGAATGTAGTAGATCGTTATATCAAAGAGGTATTGCAAGTAAAACATTATGTAAGGTATATGGATGATATGATACTAATCCATAGAGATAAAAAGTTTTTATCACATTGTAAAAATGAAATAAATAGATTATGTAATACTGTTTTAGATTTACAGCTCAATCAAAAAACACAAATTGGTATGGTAAAAAATGGAATTGATTTTTTAGGATATCGTCATATTGTAAGTTCTAGTGGGAGAATTATCATGAAATTAAGATATTCTTCTAAACAAAGAATGAAGAAACATTTAAAAACATTGGGTAAGTTATATCGTAAGGGTGTGGTTGATGATACTTATGTGTTGGTACGAAAAAATGCATTTTATAATCATATTAAAAAGACAAGTGATTGTTCGAAATGGAAAGATATATTGTTAAATCGTTAAAAAATTGTAAAAAAATGTCTACAATTAGCAAAATTATGTTATGATATAGGTGGTGATTAACTATGCTTGATTTTACATTTTTAGAACAAAATGAAATATTTGGGGATAAACAATTAGATATCTTTAAACAATATGGAACAAAATGTGCTATTACAGATTTTGCTATTTTATTAGGCGGTTATGTAGCAAATGATATATATACAAGTGAAGGAAGGACATTAAAAGACCGTACTGGTTTGTGGTGGACTAGAACTTCAGATGGGGATAATGACGCGCGCGTCGTTGACAGTTACGGTAATAGTTACTAAAACACTGTTAGTAACGCGCAATGTTGGGGCGCGTCCAGCTTTACCATACTCATCCATCTCTTCTATCTCCTCGAACGAAGTGAGAGGGGCTAGTGGAGTTTTTGAAGTTGAGTGCTTTGAATGGCCACAAACTGTGGTAGAAAGTGCGATTGCAACACAATTAGAAACGGAATATCAAAGAAAAACACTAAAGGAAACAGATATCGAGTTTCCAACTGATTCTGTTGATATCAGTGATTATGATATAGAATTTCAAAAACGAAATCATATTGCGTACGAATATAGGGGTAAGAAATATATTCGCTTTTTGGGTGACAAAAATGCAAAGGGAGAAACCTTATCAGATGGCAGCAAAGTACAAATAAATAAACCTTATTGGATAGCAGTTGAACCAATCAAATGGTTGGTGGATGAACAAAAGCATGAAGTAGTGGCAAAAAAAATATTGTTTGCAGGTGTACAATTCAATCATGTCAGTAATTATACAGGAAATTTTGAACAAACGGATATCAAAAAATATTTGGATAACTGTTTTGCAAAAGCACTTGAAGCCATACAAAGATTATCGAAGTCATCTGAAAACATAAATATAAATACATCAGGATTGAAGCGAGAAACTAGATTGCAAAAACTGAATCCTGATACGACCGTTCCATCAGAAAGGCGTAACATGACGGATACTGAAATCATCCATAATTGGATTGAAGCTGGACAATCTGTTCTTTTAAGAGGACCTTCTGGAATTGGAAAAACAGAACGTATTAAAACACTTTATCCAGATTTAATTTATATTAAGTTAACCAATAATATGCTTCCTGAAAAAGTAGTAGGATCTATGAACTTCCAAACAGGTCAAAATATTCCTCCTGATTTTGCGAAACAGGCACTTTTGTCTTGTGCCACTGATGCAGAAAGAAAAATGGTACAAGACAATATACAGAATCTTTATGAAATAGCGGATACGATTTATGAAAGATCCAAGACAAGTACTAAAAAAATTGTCATTTTATTGGATGAATTATTGAATGTAAAACCTGCCGTTCAATGTTTGGTTTATACCTTGGTATTAAATAGATTGGTAGAAACAGGTAAGGGATTAAAATTGCCAGCGAATACTGTGATTGTTGCCACTGGTAACCAAAAGAAATATTCGAATGTTGCAGAGGATGTAGCAGAACCGCTTGAAAAAAGATTTGATCATATTTTTGATATGGAACCACATGTAGGAGAATGGATTTATGAATATGCAATTCCAAACCAAGTACATCCTGCTGTTATCGGGTATATTGCTTCAAAATATATAGAAAAAGGTAGAAGTGAAAAAATTTGTAATATGGATTATTTCTATGAAGAACCTGAAGTTGGTGAGAAACATTTGGATCGATATGATTGTCATGGTAGAACCAATGATCCACGTGGTTGGGTTTCCATTTCCAACACACTATATGCATTTGAAAAGGATTTAATCGCGGGAAAATTGATTGGAAAAAACGTAGAAAATTTATTGCAAATATCGATTGGTACAAAACTCCGAGAGGGGTGGGCAGCTGAATTTTTAAACTTTTATAATATTCCTACACTTACAGTAGAAGAAGTGGTGAAGGAAACTTATACACAGGCGGATTTACCAAGAAATATCAATGAACGATTCGCATGCATGATCTCTTTACTTTTAGCTGATGAGAACCAAGTTGGAATCTGTAGAACTTTCATCAATCAATATTGTGATCCAGAATACCGGGAACTTTATGACTTGCTTTGGATTGGTACAGATGAAAATAAAATGGTAAAGATTAATGAATTGAAGGAACTAGCTATGGCTTATCATACTACACAAAGTGAAGGAGTTGGAAAGAGAAGATGAATAAGGCGTTAATAGAGTTACAAAGAGGATGTAAAGCAACTTGTTGTGTCATTTTAGATGAGGCGTATAGAAATTTAGGACAAACACTAGTGATGGATGCTGGAATGGACAGTGCATATTTATTTTGTTATTCTGAACCTATTTTTAAAGAAAAAATGAATTTGTTAGCTCAAAATGGAAAAATTACATATTTTGTGATTAGAGGAATTGATGTAATTTCAGAAGAATTGCAGAAACGTTATGTTGGACTTGTAAAAGATAGGGAAATGGGTGGTTATTTTCTACCTTCTAATGTAATTATTGTATTTACTGTTAAAGATAGAGCATCGGTACAAAAAATTGTAAGTGATCTTTACCGCTTTTGTGTTGTTGCATTTTAGGAGTTTATCATATGAATGAACATTTAATATCTGATATCAAAAGACTTCTATTAATCCGTTATTCCCGTCTTGGAAGTGAGATTGCTCAAACTCATATATCTTATAAATCTGACTTAAAATATCATACTGCTGCAACAGATGGAAAAGAAATCTACTTGGATCCAGAGTATTTTGCAAGCTTAAATGAGGAAGACAGAATTTTTCTAGTTGCACATGAATTTTTGCATATTAAATTTGCCCATGTTTTTCGATTAAATGATAAAAACGGTGAGAAGAAAGACTTGGATGTATGGAATGAGGCAACCGATGCGATTATAAACGCTAATTTAAAGCGTGATGGTTTTCATATAAAAGAAGGTTATGTCAATCGGCCAGAGGCTTTACATTATTCTGCCAATGAATTTTATGAAATTTTACTAAAGGAAAAGGAACAACAAAAGAATACGCAAGAATCTACATCACAGAAAGATGATAATCAAAAAGGAGAACAGACAGACGGAAAGCATTTAGGTGATGATCATAGTCTATGGGAAGAAGCATTTGAAAAACAACAAGATTCATTTGATTCCAACGATTTTTCATATGAAGAAATAGATGAAAGTGTAGAATTTTCGGAAAATAGAAAAGAACGAATTCAAAAAGCAAAAGAAAACTTAGAACATGCCAAAGAGCAGGTACTTAAAAATATAGGTGATAATTTATCAGAAAAAATTTCTTTGGGAGAAGTTGGCCAAAGTAAACATGAAATAGATTGGAGAATTTTGGTTCGAAAAGAGGTAGAAAAAACAGAGACCATTTGGAGCCAAAGACGTTCAATTGCGGAAAATAACTACGCTTATCGATTAGAAGAAAATGATATAGAAGATGAAGCAGAAACAGAAGTATTAATTGATGTGTCAGGATCTGTAGATTTAGATTTAGTAAAAGCATTTTTAAGAATGTTAAAACCTTTATTGAAACACTCAAAACTAAAAGTAGGATGTTTTAATGAAAAGTTTTGGGGAATGGTAGAAGTGAAAGCGAATTCAGACATTGATCATTTTGAAATTCCTGCGGGAGCTCGTGGACGTTCTGCACAGACAGAAGATTGGGATTTAGCCGTTCGTTCCTTTACAAGAAAAAAAGAAATCAATAAAATTGTGTTTACAGATGGAATTCCTGGACCTGGTAATATGCCAAAAGAAGATTTGAAAAATGAAAATATTATTTGGTTAGTTTATGGAAATCCAAATTTTCATCCTTGTTGTGGAAAGGTTATCTTAATAACAGAATCGCAATTAGAAAGATTATTTTCTATACAAGTACCATCTACAAAGGGCAGATTGAAATAATATCTGCCTTTTAATCGGAATGGAATGATTTTATATAGAAAATTATTTCTATATGAAACAAATTTATGTTATAATGGAAATATGAAACTGATTGATATTGAATTGTGATATAATTGGTCAGTGAAAAAGAATATAAAGAGGTTGAATAATGGAAAGAAGGAGTGGAAAAGTGAACAACTATATGGATGAAAATACACCATTTGGAATTGAGAATCAACATTATTATTCAACAATTGTGCCAACAGGAGAATGTATTCAATATTTAGTACAATATTGTTGCGATGAGTACAATAAATTTATTGCGCTTACAGAAGAAGTAGAAAAAAATAAAGGACAACATGGAGAATATAACTATAGTTTTAAAAAGGGAAGTACATTTTTTGAAATCACATTGAGAGGAAAAATGTATAGTAGTACTACTTGTCATAATTTACAGGAATTTGAAGAAACAATAGAGGAAAAAGGTTTAAATGAAATGAGTAGTTTAGAGATTAAAATGAATTTGAATTTTAAACGAGACAGAGAAGATGTAGGATCAGAACATGAAAATGCATTTACCATCACATTTAAACCTTATGAAATATCATTTACAAGAAAATCAAATTACAATGAAACAATGATGAACCAAATTGAAACAAACATAGATGAAGTCTTAAAAAGATTCCCATCTATCAATAGCATTTTTTCTGCAAAATAAGGAGAATCCATGGCAACTACAAAAGAATATAAAGACTATATATTAGAAAAATTAGAATGTTTGGATTCTATTACACATCGTCCTATGATGGGTGGTTATCTATTTTATTATCAGAATATCTATTTTGGTGGAATTTATGAAGAGGATCGTTTTTTAATCAAAGAAACAAGCAGCAATGAAAAATACAATTTAAAAGAGGCGCTTCCTTATAAAGGTGCGAAGCTGATGTATTGGCTAGAAGATTTAGAAGACTCTGAACGATTAAAAAATATAATTGTAGATACTTGTAAGGAATTGAAACCAAAGAAAAAATAAAACAGATTTTCCAAATCTGTTTTTCTAATATAATAAGGAGTGTGCGATATGATTTTAAATGTGAGTGGTAGAACAGATATTGTGGCATTTTATTCTGATTGGTTTTTGAAACGATACTATGAAGGATTTGTAGACGTTAGAAATCCTTTTTATCCCAAACAAATTAGTCGTATTTATTTTGAGGATGTGGATGCGATTTTATTTTGTACCAAAAATCCCATTCCCATTTTAAAATATTTAAAAGCAATTGATAAACCCATTCTTTTTCATGTAACATTAACACCTTATTTAAAAGAGATTGAACCCAATGTTCCCCCAAAGGGAAAAATCATTGAAGCAATCAAACAGTTATCTTCTATGGTTGGCATTGATCATTTATTCATTCGTTATGACCCTATTTTTTTTAATGATAAATATACGATTGCGTATCATAAAAAGGCTTTTGATCATATGTGCTCTTTATTAAATGGTTTTGTGAAAACGGTGATTGTTTCCTTTTTAGATGATTATCAAAATGTGAGAAAAAATAAATCTGTTTTAAATGTTAGAAAATTGTCAGAAGAAGATTACCAGAAAATTGGAATTTCATTTAGTGAAAGTGCTAAAAGGAATGGAATGACCGTGCAGACATGTTTTGAGAAAAAGGATTTGACGGAATATGATTTTGTGAAGGGGGAATGTTTTTCTCATTCACTTGCTTATCAATTGACAGGAAAAAAGTACCCCAATTGGAAGGCCAGAAAATGTGGATGTGTGGAAATGGTTGATATTGGTGTTTATAATTCATGTAGGCATTTTTGTAAGTATTGTTACGCTAATTATGATGAAAAATTAGTTATGTCTAATTTTAGTCAACATCATTCTAATAGTAGTTTGTTGATTGGCGATTTAAACGAAAATGATGTAATAAAAAGAAGGCAATAAATTGATTCGTTATCTTTTGAATGAATATCCTTTATACTATGAATGTAAGGTTGTTAAAGTTATATGGAAAGAAGATATAAAGAAGAGCGAATGGTAAATAGATTCAAGTGAATTATGTTGGTAGAAATCTTAAAAACTATGATTCTATGTTGACGTTATTTCATTTTAAAGATCATTTATGAAGAATAATGATAATATATCCTTTAAATTTTGAAGTTTTTTAAATAAGCATAAAACACAGAAATACATATACTATTTTAGAAAGAAGGTAGTATATGTTAGAAAATGTTTATTTCTTTTTAATTGCTTATTTGATTATGACGGTTATTTTTAATGAAAGTTATAGAGTTGTGTCACAGAATATGAAACATGCAGGATCTTTAACTGTTTTAGTAGAATTGATTGCTGGTATTTTTAGTTTATTATGGATTCCTTTTTTTGAAATAAAATTTCCAACTGATTGGAAAGTATATCTTTTTTTGAGTTTGGCGATTGTTTTTTATACGATTCAAAATAGACTTGCAACGAGTGCAAGAAGCGGAATGGATGCCTCTACTTATAGCATTGTAAAACAAATTTCCATTGTATTTGTTATGGTTTTAGGATTTCTATTTTTAAAAGAGGAAATCACATATCCAAAAATAATAGGTTCCATTCTTTTGATAGGAAGCAATATCTTAATCTTTTATCAGAAAGGGTCATGGAGAAATAATCGTTATCTTTGGTTGGGAATTATTGCTAATTTATGTATGGGAATGGCCCTTTTTTTAGATGTGAATACTTCTAATTCGTTTTCTTTACCTTTTTATGTTTCCATTACTTTAATCATTCCAGCTATTTTAGTTTTTCTTGTAGAAAGATTAAAAATCAAACAGGTAATAGGGGAGTGGAATCATCATTCTAAAAAATTTATTTGGTTAACTGGTATTAGTTGGTCTTTTATGATGATTACAAAATTGAGAACTTATCAATTAGGTGAAGTTACCAAAATTGCACCATTGTGTAGTCTTACTGTAATTTTAAATGTTTTATTTGCTTTTCTTTTTTTGAAAAATCGAAAAAATATATTCAGAAAGATTATTGCAGGTATTTTAATTATCATTGGTGTTTTTATGATAAAGCAATCGTTTTGATTGTTTGTTATAAAATATTCAAAGCTAGTAGAAAAAATGGATATAAGAATCCATTTGGAATTGGCATTAGCTTATTGTTTTTTTAAAAGCTCATTATAGTATTCATCGATGCACTTTTTCAGTTTATAAAAACTATTTTTATCATTTAAGTATATTCTTTTGTTGATTTCTAGCATAATAGAAGATAGTCGGTCTTCTTTTTTTTGAAATATTTATTTGGAATGATTGTCCCTATATAGGGGTTATTTATTTCAACTGTAAAACCATATTTTTTAAAATGTTCTATTGTAAAATGAATTAGTTTCTGGTTGGTATAATATTCATCTGTTCCAATACAAATATCAGGAGTATTATCAATATGAAATAATGTTTTTACCATTTCATCCGAAAAACTATGAAAATCAATTATCATACATTTGTTATATTTTTTTAAAATATTGGTAACCATTTTATCTAATTTATTATGATGGGTATCATAATAGGATTGTAATACTTTCTTTTTATATTTTTTGGTTGGAGTAGCAATTACATAATCACAATCATTTGTATAAATTGCACCCATTCCTTTTTTGGACATGGTTTCTTCTGAATCTTATTTTAAATTTTTCAACATCACAAAAAATTCTAGAGTATGGAAATACCAATTTGTGACATCGATAGGGAACCAATTTATCTGTTAAGAAGTCACTTAAAATTGATTTGTTTTTTTGATATAATCTTTATTTTTTATACAGATACTCCAATATTGTTTTGGAATCTTTAAAGATGCATGTGGAATATGAAATAGAATATAAGCCATTATTGTTTCCTCCTATGATAAATTATTTTATTTGAGATATGAACTACAATGCAATGCGTTTCGTATTTGGATTAATTAATTTTCAAAAAAGATTGTATTTTTTATATAAAATTTTTGGTATCTATTTAAATATCTTTTTTTTTAAGAGATTATTTGAAAATGTTTTATCAGAATGAAACTTTATTAAACATGAAATGATTAGCAATGGTATAGAGCAATATCATGCGACAATCTGGTAGGTTGATAGTGATGTAGTCTTTCTGATTTTTAATATAAAATAGGCTTCTGAATTTTACGATATCCTTTTTCTAGAATATCATTAAACTCACTAGGAATTTTTTTCTTCGCCAGTAAAATAAGATTTTCATCTATACCGTATAAAGCTTCAGCCATAGAACCTACGATGCAAGCATTAGTATCTGTATCGCCACCATATGATATTATTGTTCTGATAGCTTCTTCAAAATGATTCGATGAGAATAAGGCGTATAAACAATTTGGTAAAGTCTCACGACATGTTGTATTAAATTGATGAAACGGTTGGTAATCAAAGGGATTATTTATTTTACTAATTATTTCTTTTTTTGACATACCTAATCTTCCATAGTAAATAATTAATGATACTATTTGAGACGCGTTTATCGCTTCTAAAGAATAATGAGATGGTATAGTCGCTAATATGGATTGATTTAGAATTTCATATTTAGTGTTAAATAAATAACCAATTGATGAAACTCGCATCATTGCTCCATTTCCCTTACTTTGACCTTCAATGCTGCCTTCATACCATTTTATTAATTTGGGAGAAAAGGGTGTTTTAAAATATGGTTTATAATTTGGTTTATAATTCAAATATGCTTTTATGTATTTTTTAAGATACAGTTCATAATTTTGGTCATGATTTAATATGGCATCAAGTATAGCAATTGTTAAAATAGTATCATCACTGTAAAAACTATTATCTTCAATTATTTTATTAACAGAAATAGGGGATACTTTTTTTATTTGGCCGAATTCATATATCGATCCTGCTAAATCTCCTATAATAGCCCCATACATTTTGGTCCCTCCTTTAAATGTATATTGACAAAATCAATTTAATTTATAGAAATATTCTATCATAATTTTAAGTATATTAAAACTCCAACAATAAAGTGGAGTATCTATCAATCTGGTGCCCTAAGGAAGGACGTTCAACAACTTTTCAGTTTTTGATTTTTGTTGCATTAATTATTTTTTCTAATTGTTTTAGAGATTTATTAATATATTTTCTGTTAATACCTATAATAGGTATATCATATTCTTTAATTTTTTCATACAATTTTTCTATAAATATACCTTTTCGGTTTTCGTTTCCATGATTAGTATATATATAGTTTACACAGCACGATGGTGATTGTTCTATTCCTAAAACTGCTATTACTTTATAATTTGATTCTATAAGTTGTTTTATCTGATTAGAAACTTCTTTTGCTATATGTTCACAATGTATGTTAAAATCCACTGTATTATATTTTGTTAGTCCCTTTGTTTCTCTTATTAGATTATTATGAAAGGTACTTTCAGCACATGGCATTTGAATTATATTAATATCATTGTCAATAAGAAGATTTACGAATGGTTTTATCGAACTTTTCCATTCATATTTTACAATTCCTTGAGCTTGATACGCTTGTGCCAATAAACAAAAGGGAACAAATACAAAATATTCACTCCTATTATCTGTCATATATAGTTTTCTCCTATCTCAATACTGTTATATTTTTTCTACTTCTAGATTTTTTACTGCATCAATATATTACCTTACCGCTTATGTATTTTTTTCTAATCTTTTAGCATCATTTTTAACATTGTGATTACCAATTTCTAATGAATTATCATAATATATTAAAAATACTTGATATCCTTGCTTTATTAATAACATGGCACTTAACGTTGAATCTTTACCACTAGAATATAAAACAAGTACTTTTTTCATATTTTCTCAACTTCTACTACTAAAAGATTTAATGGCGAAAAACTTAAGTTCCGTGTGTGCATTGATGATGTCAATGTACAAGTGTGTTTTACTAAATTGACACTTTATTTCGTTTCAATTAGATTTTTATTTAATGTTTCAAGTTCCTTTATACTCTTATCATTTTCTAAAATTTTCATTTGTCTAATTGCAGAATTATTTAATTTTACCAATCTTTCTTTTTGTGGAATATTATCGTTAATGAGTTCAGCATTAGTATTTTCTAGGTTACATAAAATTAGTAAATGTTTTAAATCAGTATAGTCGCGAATATTGCCTTTTAAATTTGGATTTTCTTCTCTCCATTCTTTGGCAGTCATACCAAATAATGCTACATTTAACACGTCAGCTTCTTCTGCATAGATATATTGTTTTTGTTTTTCAGTTAATTTAGGTACAATATTTTCTTTAATAGAATCTGTATGGATATGATAGTTAGTTTTTGCAAGCATTCTGTTAGCAGACCAATCAAGCTTATACTGGTACGCTTCATTTTTCTTTAATCTTTCAAATTCTTGAATAACATATAATTTAAATTCTGGAGATAACCAACTTGCAAATTCCAAAGCAATATCACTGCAAGCATATGTACCACCATTATTTCCAGATTTTGATACAATTCCTATTGCGTTTGTTTCCTTGACCCACTTTTGTGGTGACATATAAAAACTATTTCTACCAGCAGAATTTTCAAAGGTCGTAAATTCGTGACCTTTGAAATTTTCGTTATTTAATTTTTCCCACAATCCTAAATAAGCTATTACATCTTTATTTCTCATCCAAGTTTGTATAGGGACTTTAGGCTCTTCTGGATTTGCATATCTTGCTAAATCGGTTAAAGATATATATTCTTTAGATCCTATTCTTATTACTTTTATTTTGTTATCATTTACATTTATTTCTGATTGAACTATTTCTTTGTTCATTAAAACCTCCTGATAAATAAGTTTAGTTTGGTTACTACAAATATATTATACAATAATTTAAAGCATATTAAAACTCGAATTTCTACAAAAATATAGAAAGTTCGAGTTTCCTATCAATCTGGTGCCACCTGTAAGAATCGAACTTACAACTGAGCCTTACCATGGCTCTGTTATACCACTTAACTAAGGCGGCAATTTAAAAACAAACTTATTATACCATATAATTTTATGATTGCCAATTAAAATTGTTTCTTTTTTTGACAAAATATGATATACTAAATGGGAAATTTTAAAATCTGAAATGGAGCCTACAATATGTATGATTTGAAAACATGGTTTTTGTTATTTATGATTTATTCTTTTATTGGTTGGATTATAGAAGTAATTAATATTTTTTTGATTACAAAAAAATGGATAAACCGTGGTTTTTTAATCGGCCCTTATTGTCCTATCTATGGATATGGCTCTTTATTTATTATTTATTTTTTACATTCTTATATAAGCAACCCCCTTGTTTTATTTCTAATGACAATTGTTATTTGTTCTGTATTAGAATATGGAACAAGCTATATTATGGAAAAAATATTCAAAGCAAGGTGGTGGGATTATAGCAGTAGTAAATTCAATCTCAATGGTCGTATTTGTTTGGTAAATATGATTCTTTTTGGAATTGGTGGATGCTTGATTTTGTATATAGCCAATCCTCTTATTACATATAGTTTGTCCTTGATACCTAGTCAAATATTAACAATAACAGCTATTCTTTTCTTTTTAATTTTCATCACTGATAATTTGGTTTCCTTTAAAGTTATTCTTAATTTTAAGAAAGTTGCAACTAATATTCGAAAAGACAGTACAGAAGAAATTTCAAAAAAAGTCAAAGCTGTTTTATCCAATCGTTCCTTTTTAGGAAAACGCTTGATGAATGCTTTTCCAGATGTCAAAGCAATACTAAAAAGTTATAATGAAAAAAGAAAAAAGAGACGAACGTAAGTTTCTTTTTTCTATGATTTATGTTAAACTGATAGGGGATGTGGAAATATGAAAATCAATTATCAATTAAAATTAGATGAAATTTTGAACCATTTACCTATTGAAAGAAAAGCGAAATTGCTATTACATAGTTGTTGTGGACCTTGTAGCAGTTATGTATTAGAGTATTTAAAACATTATTTTGAAATTACAGTTTTTTATTATAATCCAAATATTACTGATGGCATAGAATATCAACATAGAGTAGAAGAACAAAAGCGATTGATTGAATTGATTCATCCAGATGTACACTTTTTGGAAGGAACTTATACCCCTAATCTGTTTACTGAAATGAGTAGGGGACTCGAAGAGGAACCTGAAGGAGGTGCTCGTTGTAATAAATGTTACTATTTACGTATGAATGAAACGGCAAAAAAGGCCAAGGAATTGGCTTTTGATTATTTTACAACTACATTATCCATTAGTCCTTATAAAGACAGTCAGAAATTAAATCAAATTGGAGAAATATTAGAAAAACAATATGGAATTTCTTACTTATATGCAGATTTTAAGAAAAGAAATGGGTATAAACGTTCTATAGAATTATCCAAACAATATCATTTATATAGACAGGATTATTGTGGTTGTGAGTTTTCTAAAAAGAGGTGTGAAATATGAAATGGATTGTATTAGTAAGTTTAATATTGGTAACTGGTTGTAATGAAAAAAGGATTGTTCAAAATGAAAACAATCAAAAAGTAGATGTGGGAATCAAAGAAGAAACGGACTCCAATCCAGAATCTTCTAGTTTGGATGTTGAACCCACTATACCAGTAAGTGAATCATTAGAAGATGGATCAATAAAAAATACTCCTGTTATTACAAAGGAGGAACAAGCAATGCAACAGATTGATTCTTTAGAACAAGAAATTACGACACTTCTTGCATCAGAAAAGATAGAATCAGCCAAAGAAACCATTGCAACAAAATTCATTATGTTGGTTGATTTTATCTATTATGAACAACCAATAGGAAATCTTTATTTCAAGGATTTGACAGCAAGCGCACAAGAAAAAGTGTGTGCAGTTTTAGCACGCATGGATCAAGCGATTGAAAATAAATTACCTGGGTATAAAGATACATTAAAAGAAAAGTATCAAATTGTACTTCAGTATGTAAAAACAGAAGCTGCTAATTTAACACATAAAATATCAGAAAAGCTAGAATCCACAATGGGAAGTGACAATTATCAAAATTTTGTAGAAGCCAAAGATGATATGGTGGAAGCATTCCAAAATACTGCTGGGATGATTCAAGAAGGCGCTTCTCATGTGTATCAATCTGGAAAAGAAAAAGTAAGCAATTGGTATCAAGGACTAAAAGAAAAATACGAAAAATAAAAGAGGATTCCAATGAATTCTCTTTTATAGTTTTCGATAAAGTCCAATCGCAATTCCTAAAATAGTCACATTGTCTAAAATAATTGGTTCCATGGAATCGTTTTCTGGTTGTAATCTAAAGTAGCCATCTTCTTTATAAAATGTTTTCAATGTCACTTCATTTTCATCTGTCATAGCAACAACGATTTGTCCATTGCGTGCTGTATTTTTTCGTTCCACAATGACAATATCTCCATCCAAAATTCCCGCATTTATCATACTAGTACCACTTACGTTTAGAGTAAAGACATCTTTATTTTTAGGAACCAAGTAGGATGGTATCGCAAATGTTTCATCGGGATGTTCAATGGCTTCGATCGGAGAACCAGCTGTTATTTTTCCTAGCAAAGGTACTTCTATAATTAAGTCATTTTTAGGTTCAAATTCATTTTCAACTAACAATTCTAAAGCACGATTTTTGGTTTCTTGTTTTCGAATGAATCCTTTTTTCTCTAGATTGGCCAAATGGGCATGGATGGTTGCAGGGGAGGAAACATCTACCGCTGATCCAATTTCACGAATGGTAGGGGGATAACCATGGGTTGCAATATATTTTTTGATATAGCTTAAAATTTCATTTTGTCGCTTGGTTAATGTAATCATATTACGACCTCCTTTTTTATTTTCCTCTTTATTTTAACACACTGTTGACAATAAGTCAAACATTTGTTCGAATTTTGTATTGACACGAATGTATGTTCGTGTTAAACTAAAATTAGCAGAGGAGGATAAACAATGAAAGAAATGTTACATAGTAAGGTATTAATTGGTTTTGTGATATTTGTATTAGGGTTCACATATTTAAACTCTATACAGATAAACCATTTGGAGGAAGAAGGAAATTCCAACGCAATTTTGTATGTCTCTTAACATCTGTTTTTGTAAAAAAGTGTTTTCATAAAATAAATTTAGTTGTTCAACAATTAAATGATGATTTTTTTGAGTAAAATATTTAAAAAAACGTTCTTTTTCAGTTTGCAGTTTCTTACTATTCTAAATTCAAATAATGTATTACCGCAAATTATTAATTTGTCTTTTTTTATCTTCTGATCTTTTATTTTTATACTTTGACAATTGGTCTAACATTCTTTATATTGTTAATATAAAGGAGTGGACTATGAAAAAAGAAGATATCAAACAAATTAATTTGTATATTTTAGAAGCTTTGAGTCATCCTATTGATAATGGCATTTTGATATTCCTTTACTATCAAATCGGCTGTTACCTTTGTAAAAACATTCCGATTCATATGCTTAAAGTATTAGAATGGGAATTGCAGAAACAGTATGGGATTATAATTGGTTTTACCAAAAGAAATTTGATACTGATGATGCAATTTTATCAAGTGTATTCTAAAAGTAATTTGCACTATTTAAAATTTATTATGTGGCATCAACATTTATATTTATTGAAAAAGAGAAAACAGTGGAAAAGAAATTTTTTATTAATGAGATATTATAAATATTCTTATTCGTTGATAGTATGTAAGAAAAAATGTCTTTCTTTTTTACAAGTCGATTATATGTTGACAGAATTACAAATGTTGCAGAAAAAATTATAATCGAATTAATCGTTTGCGTGCTATAATAAATAAGGAGGTAGATAAAATGGCAACACCACATAATGAAGCAAATATAGGTGAAATTGCAAAAACTGTTATTATGCCAGGAGATCCTTTGCGCGCTAAAATGATTGCAGAAACTTATTTAGAGGATTATAAATTGGTGAATCAGCTTAGAAATATGTACGCATATACAGGATATTATAAAGGAAAAGAAGTTACCATAATGGGATCAGGGATGGGAATGCCTAGTATGGGAATTTATTCTTATGAGTTATTTCAAGTATATGGTGTCGAAAAAATTATTCGAGTGGGCTCTTGTGGGGCATATACAAAAGATCTCAATTTATATGATTTAATTTTGGTCAATGGGGCTTATTCTGAATCTAGTTATGCCAAAACCCAAAATGGAACAGAAGATCACATGTTATATGCATCTGATAGTATGAATTTAGTCATTAAACAAACCGCTGAAGCTTTAAACTTTCCTATTACAATTGCCAATATACATAGTTGTGATGTGTTTTATAATGAAACAAATAATTATTTAGAGTTATATCATCAATATGGTTGTTTGGCTGTAGAAATGGAGTCATTTGCTTTATTCCATAATGCAAAAGTATGTAATAAGAGGGCTGCTTGTATTTTAACTGTATCTGATAATCTTATTACAAATGAGGAAACGACTGGTAAAGAAAGACAAACATCGTTTTTAAAAATGATTGAATTGGCTTTAGAATCGATATTATAAAAATGAAAAATATTCATATACTAAACAAGAGGTGAACGCTATGAATTATCAAAAATTGTCTCAAGAAAATTATAATTTGCACATCATAAAAACCGATCGCTTTAAAACGATACAAGTCATTGTCAACTATAAAAATGAGCTCAAAAAAGAAGAAATAACAATACGCAATTTTTTAGATGATATGTTACTTTCTACATGCAAGGAATATCCAACCAGTAAAGCACTTTCTATCGCGACAGAAGATTTATATAATATCTCTGTTAATGGAGCGAATATTCGATCAGGTAAATATAGTATTTTATCTTTTAAATGTCGGTTTTTAAATGAAAAATATACAGAATTAGGTATGAATGAAAAATCAATTGCTTTTTTTATGAATTTACTATATCACCCAAATGTAGTAGATGGTTGTTTTGATGAAACCTCATTTGATATTATAAAAAAAGGATTAGAGGAAGACATTCGTAGTACCAAGGATAATCCGAGACGATATAGTTTACTTCGTTTATATGAAGTCATGGCACCAGATTCTAAACTTTCTTATCATCCTTCTGGGTATTTAGAAGATTTAGAAAAAATTACAAGAAAAAATTTATATACTTATTATCAAAATCTGATAAATAATTCAATTGTAGATGTTTTTGTCATTGGTGATATTGATTCACAACAGGCAAAATCTTACATAGAAAAATATATTGTAGCGCCTAAAAATCAAATGGCAACTGGGGAACATATATTAAACTATACAAATTTTTCAGAAGAAGAACAAGTAGTAAAAGAGCCGATGGATATTACACAAAGTCAGCTATTGATTGGTTGTAAAGTAGAAGAACTGACCCCTTTTGAACGCCAATATGTTATGAATATTTATTCTTTTATCTTAGGTGGGGGCGGAGACTCTAAATTATTTCAAACGGTTCGTGAAAAAAATTCACTTTGCTATTTTATTAATTCTAACTACAATTATTTGTATCATACTTTGGTCATTTCTGCCGGAATTGATGCGAAAACATTTAAAAAGACCTTAAATTTAATCAAGGAACAAATTGAAAGTATGCAGCAAGGGGAATTTGATTCTAAAATGATGGAAAAAGCTGTTGCAACTTTCATAAGTGGTTGTAAGGAAGTAGAGGATTCCCCAACACTATTATCTAATATTTATTTGGTACATGAATATATGGGAAATGATTTGCTAGAAGAAAAAATAGACAATATCAAAAAAGTAACAAAAGACATGATTGTAGAACTTGCTAAAAAAATTCATGTTGATACCGTTTATTTATTGGAAGGAGGCAAAAATGAAAAAGATACCCTTTGAGCATTTGGATTTGACCATTTATGAGGAAACATTAGAACAAGGTCTACAAGTTTATATTGTTCCAAAAGAAAATTGTAACAATGCAAGAGCTACATTAGTTACCAAGTATGGATCTAATGTTAGTGAATTTGTTCCAATGGGAAAAACAGAAATGATTCGTGTTCCAGATGGAGTTGCCCATTTTTTGGAACATAAATTGTTTGAACAAGAAGATGGGGTTGATCCGTTTTCTTTCTTTGATGAAAGTGGAAGTGAGTGCAATGCTTCTACCAATCCTTGGCAAACAAATTACTGGTTTGCAGGGACGCAGGATTTTGAAAAAAATTTGAATTTTTTACTTGATTTTGTTCAATCACCCTATTTTACAAAGAAAAATGTAGAAAAAGAAAAGGGAATCATAATACAAGAAATCGAAATGTATATGGATAATCCTTATCGGGTTGGATTTGAAAAAAGCAATTTGAATTTGCTACAAGTGCATCCACTTCGGATTTCTACAGGTGGTACTAAAGAAAGTGTAGAATCCATCACTGAAAAAGATTTATATACTTGCTATGAAACATTTTACCATCCTTCTAATATGGCTCTTGTGATTACTGGTAATGTAGATCCTGAAATGACAATGGAATGGATTCGAAAAAATCAGGCAAGAAAACAATTTCCAAAACCAGAACCAATTAAAATTCAGGAATATCAAGAACCAGATACCGTAAATAAGGAATTTGAAAGTATTGCTATGAATGTGACGATTCCTAAAATATTCATCAATTATAAATTAAATAAAAGAGAAATGAAGGATATTCCAGATACATTACTTTCTTTATATGTTTCGATTTATTTGGATATTAAATTGAGCGCAACCTCATCTTTTTTAGAACAACTCAAAAAAGATAAGGTGGTAACAGAAGATTTATATTTTGATTTTTCTGATATTGAAAGTCATATTTTGTTAAGTATTGAAGGAGAAACAGAAAGACAAGATGAATTGATTAGTCGTATTGATTTAGAACTCAAAAATACAAAAACGATAGAGGCAGATTTCATTCGTAAAAAGAAGACAATTTTAAGTTCTTGTATTTTTATGAGTGATAGTGTAGATCGACTTAATAATCGATTGGTGAGCGATTTTGTAAGATATGGTCATGTCAGGAGCAATTTATATGACGAGTATCAAAGTTTAAATTACAGTGATTTTAGAAAAGTAGTAGATGCTTTTCATTTTGAACATAGGAGTGTACTTGTCATTCATTCCAAAAATACCAATTAGACGTTTTTGAATTAGATTTGATAATTTGACATATTTTAAAAATACAGTATACTAGTGGGAGTGGAGTTGAGAAAATGTCAAAAAATTATGAGTGTTTGGTTTATGAATTGCATGATACGGCAACATATATGGATGGATTGCAATATATTGATGTGAATCAGGAGGCATTTGTCTTTAGACAAATATCGCCAGAGAATGGTCAAGCAGATATCATTGTTTCTGATTTGTTGCATGAATTGAGAGTGAAGATTGAAAATATAGATGGCTTTCTTTGTATGAATAAGGATGGTATGTACTTTATTTTCTGCGCCAAAAAAGGAAATATAAAATCAAAATGTTTATCTGCACCAACAAAACGGTTGATATTGAAAGTCAGCAAAGAGATATATACGAAAAAATGTCTCGATTTAGAATGGGGAGATCTAGAAAAAACTTTGGTGAATCTTCTTCATAGAGCTAACAGTGAGGAATCAAAAGGAAAAGATAGAATCAAACAAACAATTGGTACGATGATTCTGTTTAGTGTGTTATTAGGAAGTGGTTGTGCTTGCATTCCTAATATATATTCAGAAATTGATTATCAACGAAACATTCAGTTGGAACAGGAACAAAAAAGATTGGAAGACATTAGGACAAAAGGTTTGGTAGAATTAGAAACCGAACTGGAAGGACATCAAAAATTCAAAAAATAAAGTCATAGAAGACTTTTTTCTTTTTGAAATTTATTTGTAATTAGAACGTATGTTTGATATAATGTAAATGATAGGAATGATAAGATGCAGAAATATGTAAAAGGAATTTATAAAAGAAGTATTTTTTCTTCTGAAAAAGGCTTTGTAATTGGCATATTAAAGGTCAAAGAAACTAACGATGAAGAATTAAAGGATTATATTGAAAAAACATTGACTTTTACTGGATATTTTGCAGATTTAAAGGAAGATGACATCTATTTATTACATGGTGAAACTGTTCAACATCCTAAATATGGTTTTCAATTTCAGGTAACAGAATGTGAGCATATGAAGCCAGAAGACAAAGATGGTATTATTGCCTTTTTATCTAGTGATTTATTTCCAGGAATTGGGGAGAAAATGGCAACTAAAATTGTAGAAGTTTTAGGTGACCAAACTTTAGAGCGTATTTTAGAAGAACCAGCATGTTTAAATTTAGTTCCTAAACTTTCTTATCAAAAACAAAAACAGATTTATGATCACTTAACACAATATGAAGAAAGTCATAAAACGATCGTGTACTTAACAGAACTTGGTTTTTCTATGAAAGATGCTTTGGCGATTTATCATTGTTATAAGAGTAATACTGTTCTAGAATTGGAGCATAATATTTATAGAACCATTGACGATGTTGAGGAAATTACGTTTACAAAAGTGGATTCCATTGCTCTAAAATTAAACATGGATGCAATGGATGAAAGACGCATCAAAGCAGGATTATTACATATTTGTAAAAAACTTTCTTTTGAAACAGGAGATACTTATTTTACATTAGAGGAAATATATGAAAACTGTAATCAATTTTTTCATGCAGAAATGGACAAAGATGTCTTTCAAGCCAATATAAAGGACTTGTGTTTGGAACATAAATTGATAGAAGAAGAAGGATATTATTATTTAAAAGCCATTTATGAAGCAGAACAATATATTGTAAAGCGAATTTCAACATTATTACAAAAGAAAGATTCCATCAATCAAACCTTGGATGAAAAAATAAAAATATTAGAACATACACAACAAATGGAATATAATGAAGCACAAAAAAAGGCGATTAAAGAAGCACTTCAAAAACATATTACCATTATTACAGGAGGACCAGGGACAGGTAAGACGACCATTATTAAGGCGATTGTAGAATTGTATCAGAGTCTCAATCATTTGACGGCAGAAGAAGCGGAGAAACAAATTGCTTTGTTGGCACCTACAGGAAGAGCGAGTAAACGGATGATGGAGTCTACCTTATTTCCAGCTACAACCATCCATCGATTTTTAAAATGGAATAAAGATAACAATGAGTTTGCAGTCAATGAATGGAATCCTGCTTTGCAACATTTAATTGTAGTTGATGAGGTGAGTATGATTGATGTTGAATTATTTGGCCATTTGCTAAAAGGACTCACTTCCAATATTCAATTGGTATTGGTTGGGGATGCCAATCAACTTGCAAGCGTTGGTCCTGGTCAAGTTCTAAAGGATTTATTATTAAGTGAATGTATTTCTACAGTTCCTTTGGAGTTATTATATCGACAAAGTACCGATTCTTATATTCCTGTTTTGGCAGAAGAAATCAAAAATAATCAGTTGAGTAATCAGTATTTGAATACCACCAATGATTTTACATTTTTAAATTGTTCATCAGAGCAAATTGGCCCAACATTGCAAAAATTAACAGAACAGTTAATTGAAAAAGGATACGATTATAAAAGAGTACAAGTCATGGCACCTATGTATGCTGGGATGAACGGAATTGATCGTTTCAATCAAATATTGCAGATGATATGGAATCCAAAGGAAGAAGGGAAAAGGGAAATCCAAGTAGGTGATGTGATATTTAGAGAAAATGATAAAGTATTGCAGCTAGTCAATATGCCAGATGAAAACGTGTTCAACGGAGATATTGGGATCATTAAATACATTATTCCTGCACAACAAAGCAAAAGTAAAAAAAATGAAATCTATGTGGATTATGATGGATTAGAAGTGAAGTATTTGCCCAAAGATTTTTCTAAAATAAAACATGGTTATATTATTAGTATCCATAAATCTCAAGGTAGCGAATTTGAAATGGTTGTTTTACCTATTTGTATGTCTTATTATAGAATGTTATATCGTAAACTCATTTATACTGGAATAACCAGAGCCAAACGAAAGTTGATTTTAATTGGAGAACCACAGGCATTTGTTTATAGTGTTTCAAATAACAATGAAAGAATTCGTAAAACGAGTTTATGTCAGAAATTAAAAAAAATATGTATAAATTAGTCTTTTTGTTGCAAACTATGAATGTATGTATAGTATACATACGGTTCATATTTTTTGGCGAGAAGGTGATAATATGAAATTTGTAAAAGATATGGCACTTATGGGCTTAGGTGCGGGAGCTGTTTTGGCGTATCAAAAGTATAATAAGCCTGTCAAAAAAAGTGTAGAAAAAGCAGTAGATGCAACTATGAAAAAAGCAAATAAAAAGCTAGAAAATATGATGTAGTAAAAGAGTCTAAATGGACTCTTTTTGATTCAAATGATATATTCATGAAAATGTAGATAAAAATGAAATCTACATTTTTTTATCTACATATGTATTAGCAATAAAGTTAAAAGCTGCATATTTTATAATAGAAAAGGAGGAATCATTATGAATTCTTGTAATAATTGTGGAAATCCATCGAGTAATATATATAGAGAAGCACTTGCCAAAATTGAAGCGGATCAAAATGTTTGCGGAAATATTTCTAATGTAATTGCCATACCAGGCCCAACGGGGCCAACAGGACCATCTGGCGGACCAACAGGACCAACAGGGCCAACGGGGATAACAGGACCGACTGGACCCACAGGGCCAACGGGACCAGAAGGGGTTGCTGGACCTCAAGGGCTTCAGGGACCACAAGGCATCCCAGGATCAATAGGACCCACGGGTCCACAAGGACTTCAAGGCATCCCAGGACTTCCAGGAGACAATGGGCTGGATGGCGCTACAGGACCGACAGGACCGACAGGACCCCAAGGGCTTCAAGGACCACAAGGTGTTCCAGGTTTGATTGGGCCAACTGGTGTAACAGGACCAACAGGACCCACAGGGCCAACAGGGCCAGCAGGAACCGGAGTAAATATTTTAGGATCTTATGATACATTTGCTGATTTGATAAATGCTCATCCAGTTGGGAATGTATCAGATGCTTATTTAGTGGGTGGAGATTTATATGTATGGTCAGATACCAGCAATAATTGGGAAAATGTTGGTCATATTCAAGGGCCACCAGGACCACAAGGTATTCCAGGACCAATAGGACCAACAGGGGTGAGTTTTCAATTTCAAGTTGGGAATGTAGCAACTTTACAACCAGGAACAATGGCCGCTGTTATGCAACAAACAGTGGGAGACCATGTTTTATTGGATTTTGCCATTCCACAAGGGCCAACAGGGCCAGCAGGTCCTTATCAAATTGATAGTGTATTTTTAGCAACTTTTAATCGTAATTTTCCAGATACAGGATATGAAGTACTGGACTGTGAACGACTTCCCATTGACCGAATTGAAACTGATCAAGCCAACATTTGTGTACTTAATCCTGACTATACTATACAATTTAATCGAAGAGGGACTTATCGAGTAGAATTTATTGTAAGTGCTTACGTTCCATTTTTTAATACAACCTTTGATCCTTTGGTAGATTTTGTATCTCTTGGTTTTCGTCAAGTAGACGATTCTGTGATATATGCTGGAGCAAGTGAATGGATTGCGGATGAACAACCGCATCAAGTGATAGCGTCAGGTATTTTTAATGTAGCAAGTACAACTACACCATATGAACTTTATAATTTTTCAGGACGACGTATCTATTTGAATAGTCCAAAAATTCAAGATTTGACGCTACATTCTTATTTTCTAAATCCAGTCATTACCATTAATATTCAATATTTAGGAAGATAATGAGGTGAATTATGAATCAATATAAAGTAGTGGTATATGCCATTTGTAAAAATGAGGAACAATTTGTGGATCGTTGGGTGGATTCTATGCAAGAAGCAGATGCGATATATGTATTGGATACTGGATCAGAAGATCAAACAGTAGAAAAATTAAAACAAAGAAATGTTCATGTTGAAACAAAGGTAATTAATCCTTGGCGATTTGATATTGCAAGAAATCATTCATTGGATTTGGTTCCTGAAGATACTGATATTTGTGTTTGCACTGATTTAGATGAAGTATTTGAATCTGGTTGGCGCAAAAAATTAGAAGAAGCATGGCAATCAGGTGTGACTCACGCTAGATATAACTACAATTGGAGTTTTGATGCAGAGGGAAAACCAGCGGTTAATTTTTATATTGAAAAAATTCATAAGCGAGAAGGATATCGTTGGACTCATCCTGTGCATGAAGTATTAACTTATACAGGAAGTAATCCTGAAAAATTTATTACAATTGATGGGATTACGTTAAATCATTACCCAGATTCTACCAAATCAAGATCGAGTTATTTACCACTTTTAGAATTGTCAGTAGAAGAAGATCCTGAAGATGATCGTAATATGCATTATTTGGGTAGAGAATATATGTATTATGGAAAATGGAATGAATGTATTGATACATTAATAAGACATTTACATTTAAAAAAATCTGTTTGGCGAGATGAGCGATGCGCATCTATGCGTTTTATTGCGCGTTCATATCGAGCTTTAGAGCGTTATGATGAAGCCAAAATGTGGTTGGCAAAGGCAATAGAGGAAGCTCCTTATTTGAGGGATCCTTATGTAGAACGTGCTTTGCTTAGTTATCAATTACAGGAATTTGATGACGTGATTGATTACGGAAAACAAGCACTACAAATTCAAACCCATACCAAAAGCTATATCAACGAAACATTCAGTTGGGATGCAACCATCTATGATGTAATGTCAATGGCATATTATTATAAGAAAGATTACAAAAATGCAATCAAATATATTCATTTTGCACTTGATATCAATCCAACAGACAAACGATTGCAAAAAAATAAAAAATGTTTAGAGGAACTTGATAGGAATGAACCAGAAGAGTAGTATGCACACCATACTGCTTTTTGATGTAAAAGTTTTTGATGAAAAGTCCTTATTTTAAGGTACAAGTACGAGAGTTTGAAGTAATTTTAATACTAATTTAACCCGTTGTGCTAGTTAAAGATAAAAAATAGAAAAATCATTCAAAATATGAT
>CAJUHL010000013.1 GCA_910586425.1 uncultured Bacilli bacterium | reverse complement strand
CTTTTTGAATGATTTTTCTATTCCTTAAAATTAACTAGCACAACGCGTTATAATAGTATAATGTCATCTCTAGTGATTTTAGAAATTGTCATGGATATTTTTCCTTTTCTAGCACTTATTCAGCACTTAAATTTTCTAAAATTAAGTGTTTCAAAAAGGAATCATCCGTAATGAAAAGGAAAAAATCCGCGGTTTTCTGTGGATTATGTCGTAATCAATTTCTTTCTAGTTCGTCCTGTTTTCCCGATCATTTAGAAATTAAAGTCTTGAAGATCAAGGCTTTTTTTGTACCTAAAATTATGATAAACTGTTAATGAAAAGTAGAGATGCTAGATATGAAAAGAATTATTAAAAACTCAATAAAATGTAATTTATGTGGGGATATTATAGTATCAAAGTACACTCACGATTTTGTTAGCTGTAAATGTGGTGGTTGTAGTGTAGATGGTGGTAATAGTTATTTAAGACGTAGTTACAGTAATTCTACAAATGATTTTACCGAATTAAGTGAGTTTGATGAGGTAGAAGAAATCAAGGGAAATAAGGTTATTTCAAAAAAAGAACAAAATATTTTGAATTCTTAAGAAATAAAGATGTACAAAGTTTAGCAAACTGACTAAATTTTTATCCGAAAATGAAAAAGCAGTATCATTAAATTTCAGAATCTTATCTGGAATTAGCATATATTTATCAATTTAGTATAAGTGAATCATATTATTATTAAAATTTCAGTTTAACTTATGGCGTCAACAAGTAGTTGACATAGATGATATAGAGATGCTATAATGAAAAAAATATATGAGCAGTACAAAAATCTCTTCCAATAGAGGTGAATATTTGTGCTGCTCTTTTTATTGTATGAGTTATGTAGGGAGATGGATGTTGTATGATAAAAGAGAAGAAAAACAAAGAAAAAGTAAAATTACATGAAAGAGATGAAGAAAAACAGAATGAACAGGAAGTAAAATTAAGTGATAAAGATAAGGATAGATGTCGATATATTTTGACTGAAAATCTAAAATCAGAAAGAGAAACACCTAGTATAGGGCATGTCTTAAAATCTATTGATAAAGAAGGTTGGCTCAACAGAACCTTTAACAGTGAATATATATGGTCAAATGAACGTGCTACATATTTTATTGAATCAGTTTTATTAAAATATGAAATCCAACCAATTATCATCTACACAAATAATGATAGAAATATAATATGTGATGGATTTCAACGTATTACTGCACTTAAAATGTTTGTCAATAATGAACTCCGATTATCTGAAAAGGGCCTTCACCAATTACCCTTTTTAAAAGATAAATTTTTTAGTGACCTAGATAAGGATGACCGAGATTATTTTAAAAATGAATATAGTATTGAATTGAAAAGATTTAAACCCATCAAATCTAATTTGAATTTGACATTGGTAGACGATGAATATATTGAAAAACAGCTCTATCTTCGAAATAATTCGGGGATTGAATTAAAACCATTTCAAATGCAAAAAGCGTCCTATTTTGATGAACCACTTACTGCTCAAATGACCTCAATTTTACAGAAAAATGAACAATTTAGGAAAGATTTAATTGCAATTAAAATACTAGATCCAAAGAAAAAGAAAAATATGATTGATGAAGGAATGGTACGCATTCGTGAATTAATCGCAGCTACTTATTGTCCTATTGGAAGATTTCTTTCCTTTTTTACCAAAGAAGACCGTATGAAAAAGGGATATATTCCATACATTTATGGAGAAAACCCAGAAGAAATCATAGCGATCTTCAATCAAGTTGTACAAAAATTAATTCAGTTAATCCATTGTCCTACTTTTGTAAGATATCCTCAACTGAATACAAGAAGATTCTTATTTTGTACCTATTGGTTATTAGCTGTTTGTTTGAAAGACAAAGTTTTTTCCAATTGAAAAGTTTGATGTAAAAGAATACATTGATTTCTGTATTGCCAGAGATACCAAACCTAGTTATTTCAAACATGATGAAATGCACCAAATTAGGCCATTAAAAGATATGTATCAACTTGTAATGGATTATGCGCAACATAGGTTTTCTGTTAACATGAATCATTATTTGAATCAGAATAAGAAATTACCAATAGAAAAAGAAGATTACGCAGTTGCGACAAGCTTTCAAGAACTCAAAAATATACAATACAAAATATACAGTGAATATAGAACAATTGATGAGGTTTGTGACTTGATGGAAAAAAGATTGTTTATATTAAGAGGGCCATACCAACGCCAAGAGGAAATGAACCTAAAACAAGCCTCTTGGCAGATAGAGAGCATATTTATGGATATTCCCCTTCCTAAAATTATTATCCATCAGTATCAAGAAAATGGGAAGGAAATCTATGAGGTTTTAGATGGGCAACAACGACTTACAGGCATTATAGGGTTCAAGGGAAGATTATATTTAAACGAATTTGGGGAATTGGAAAAAACACAAAAACACAAATTTTCACTACACGGTTTAAAAGTATTTGAAGATCTAAACGGAAAAACATTCGATGGTAAAAATGATATTGGTGAATATTTTCAAAAGAAAATCAATCAATATGTACTAGAATTTTCTATTATCAAAGAATCTGAAAATTCCATTTATAGTCCAAAACAAAATTTCAAAAGAATTAATGAAAGTATCAATAATTTAAAAGAAAATACATATCGTCGTTGGAATGTAGAATGTGATAAAACAGTAATGACTGCGATTGAAAATGCTGTTCAAAAACATATTGGATCGTTTTTTCCGCCCTATAAGGATTTACACAAAAAATATCAAGCAATATTTACAACATGTGTTCGTCAAGTGTTTTATCAACAAGATAAAACAGATGTGATATATAGGTGGAGAATGAATGATAAAAGGGAAGTGAGTAACTGGCTCAATAAAATTGACGATACCAATCGTTATCATTATTTAACTAGCGTTGAACAAGTCGATGAAAGTTTGACGCGTATTGAAAAATGGTTATCTACGATAGAAGAAGATATTTATCAATTGATTCATTGTAGGAAATATCAAATAGGAGAAGAAAGAGTGGTATTATTGTGCTTCTTATTATTCGATATAAAAGAAGAGATATTACTTCGTAAATCCTCTGAAATAAAAGCCATTTTACATGATTTTTATCATCAAATGTCTGAACAAAAAAGAAAAGATTTTTCAAGTTTTGTTCATGAAACAAAAGTAAAAATGAATCGTTTTACGAATGGGATTTAAAAAAATCCCTTTTTGGATGGTAAGATATTACAAATTTTTCATTTATTTTAGAAAAATCATGGTAAAATAAGTATAAGTGGTGAAGTGTATGATAAAAAATAAAAAATGGGTAAAACCATATCTATATTGTTTTGGAATTGCATTTTTATTTTTAATGATTTGTAGTAAGAATTCTTTTCTATACCGAATCAATGATTGGGTAGATGCCAACGCCTTTTTTACAGTAGGAAAAGGAATGGTAAGAGGTGTGGTTCCTTATCAATCTTTGTTTGAACAAAAAGGACCTCTTTTGTATCTTATTTATGGAATTGGTTCACTGATCAGTTATAAGAGTTTTTTGGGTGTATTTATTCTAGAAGTATTCTCCTTTTCTATATTCCTATATTATACCTATAAAATAATTACTTTATTTTTCACTCCAAAAAAAGCCTATTTTATCATTCCAATTTATACATTATCAATTGTTACTTTAGGATCATTTAGTCATGGTGGAAGCGTAGAAGAATTCAGTTTATCACTGTTTATGATTTCTTTTTACTATTTGATTGTATATTTAAAAGAAAAAGACATCATGATATCTAAAAAAACTGTTTTTTTAGTAGGGGTATTGGCAGGTTGTATTTTATGGATGAAGTATACTCTATTAGGCTTTTGGTTTGGTTGGATGATGTGTGTATTTGCTATACAATGTTATCACAAACAGTATAAAATAGCTTTCCAAAATTGTTTTATTTATTTATCAGGAATGTTAATCGCAACTCTCCCTTGGATGATTTACTTTGGAATATATAACGCTTTAAAAGATTTATGGAATGTATATTTTATTGTTAATATGAATGCCTATTCAAGTGCAGGTTCGCTTATCACAAAAATTACGAATACCTTATCACTTTTGTTTAAAAACTTATTTGGATATCTTCCAACCTTTTTGGGGATTGTCGTTGGCTTTTTCTTGTTGTTCCAAAAAGGCGATACATGGGGAAAAAAGGGAGCCAATTGCACCTTACTGACCTGCATGCTAACAACGGGTATATTTATCTATGTTGGTGGGACTAGTTTTCATTATTATCCATTTGTTTTAACTCCTTTTATTTTAATTGGCTTTTTGGTATTACTTTCTTATCTACCCAAACAAGAATGGCGCATTTCTAATTTAGGTTGTATAGGGTTAAGCTTTCTGGCACTTTGTACGATGTGTGGCAATACCAAAATGATAAAATGGCGTAAAGCGGATTATGCCCAATATCGATTTGCGAATCAAATTGAGAAAAGCGACGATAAAACGGTATTAAACTATGGTTTTTTGGATGGTGGCTTTTATACCACAACTGGTAATATTCCAGAATTCTATTACTTTATGAAAAACAATATTGACTATGAAAGATACCCAGAAATGATGGATGAACAAAGAGCATACATTCGGCAAAAAAAGCCTCATTTTGTGATTTTACAAAAAGAAAATATGACAGGTCAGTTACCCTCTATTTCAAAAGATTATAAACTCATCGATTATCATACACAAAGGTATCAAACTAAAATGGTCACTTATTTCTTATATGAAAGAAGAACATAATACGGATTTTCCGTATTTTTTTGTCAACAAATGTCAATTTTATAATTTTTGGAAAAAGGATATTCATTCATTATGATATACTCATAATAGATGTGATTAGATGAAAGAGAATATTCGAATGTTTCAAAATTGGTATCGTATTGCCAAACCCAGCAAAAAATATTTTTTTATTGCATTTATTACCGTTTTGGGAGCTTCTATTTGTAGTATTATAGAACCTATTTTTGCAGCCAATGTCATTACCAATATCAATCTTGGTAAATTTAATCTTGTCTATTTATTTTTAACAATAGGCTTTTTATTCATTGTTCTACGAAAGGGATTTTGGGATATCAATTACCGCATTTATTATAAATTATTAAAACATACATATATGAATTTGGAAGAAAAAATTTTTGATAAAATTGCGAATGCAAAAGATGTTAATTTTGAAACCAATTCCAAAGAAAAATTAATCAATATTATTCATAATGATGTTTATAATGTAGCAAACTTTTCAGATTTACTTGCAACGAGAACGGCACGATTATGGCGACTTATCTTAACCATTGGTGCGATATTTCTAATTAACGTACCTGTTGCTTGTGTGATTATTTTAGTAGATATTTTCAATTTTTTTATTCTAAATTGGATCAACAATCGGATTGCAAAATCCAATAAGCGAATTTCAGAAGCTCACGATGTACAATATGAAAGTTTTTCTGAAGTAATGGATTCGAAAGATATTATGAAGGACTTAAATGTGACAAAGCAAGTCAAACGTAAATTTTTGAATAGTTGTAATGGATATATCAAAGAAAAAAATCAATGGAATATTGAGTATTGTTTTTTAGACCATTACTTTCATGTCTTTTATCAATTTGTAATTTATGCGATGACCATCTTTATTGTCTATATGGTATCCAAAGGACAAGTATCTTTAACGTTATATTTCTTAATTGTTCCTTATTTAAGTTCGGGAATTGAAGTTGCCAATGATTTTATGACCATTTTAACAGAGATTAAAAGGGCAAATATTTCGACCAACCGAGTATCAATTATTTTAAATTTCACAGAGAAGGAATTATTTGATTTTGGAACCAATAAAACAGATGATATTTTAGGCAATATTGACTTTAAGAATGTAAGTTACAATAGTACGAATCAAGAAGAACATAATAGTCGCATTAAGGATATTTCTTTCCATATTCCCGAAAATGAAACTGTCTTATTTTTAGGACAAAGAAATTGTGGAAAACGTACGATTTTTAATTTACTGCGAAGAGAAATCAGACAAGATTATGGAGATATTTATGTAGATGGAATTCATATTTGGGATTATACAGAAAAGGTACATAAGACCAATTTAAATTATTTGACAACAAGGCCCTATTTCTTCCATGGGAGTATTATGAAAAATCTAGAAATGGTATGTCGTGATAAACAAAAAATAAAAGAAGTATGTAAAATGTTAGAGTTAGATGATTATATCTGCACCTTACCCAAAAAATATCGCACCGATATATCCAATTTACCAGAAGGAAAAAAATATTTGATTGGACTCGCTCGAACACTGCTAACGAATAGTGAAATCATCATTCTGTATGAATTCCCAATCGCATTATCCAAAATGGAGAAAGATAGTATCAAACATGCTTTAGATAAATTGTATGGAAAAAGGACAATTCTCATTTTCTCTGCAAGTGAAGAATGTACGAATCTTGTTTCACAAGTCATCAAAATAGAACGTGGAACAATCGAATCTATTTCAAAAAAGAAAAAAAGATAAAATTACAAGGAAAGTATCGAAAGATACTTTTTCTCGTATTCTAATTTTGATATAATGAACCTATATAGGATGGATGATAGTATGAAAAGAGTAAACGAATGGATTTGTAGTCATATCGAAACAATCATTGTATGGTTTTTGTTGTTGGGACCCATTTTTGATTGTGTGACAGCACTTTCAATTCATATATTACACATTCAGTTTACAGGTATCATTGTCATTAAGATTTTATTTTTAGGATTATTGTTATATGATCTATTTTTTATCAGTAAATGTCGGTATAAAAAACCTATTATAGCAGTAACGTGTGCGGTGATAACTTATATGATTGTCTTTGTCATACAGACGTTATTGCAAAAAAATACAGATGTATTCTTTTATGAATGTCAATCTATGGTAAGGACTTTCTTCTTTCCACTTACGCTATTGGCACTTTACAATTTACATTTGGAAAAGCGGTTGACAATTCATTCAAAACATTTATGTTCCATCTTACTATGTTATCTTGGTTTGATACTGCTTCCTCTTTTGACACATACTGGTTTTGACAGTTATGCCTATAGTAAAACAGGTACGATTGGATGGTTTTATTCTACCAATGAAATTGGTGGAATTTTGTCTATTTTATTTCCATTTTTATTCTATCATTTATTATTTCAAAAAAAGTGGATTTTATTGGTTGGAATGATTATTCTTATGGTGGTTTATTTTGCGATTGGAACAAAAGTACCCATTTTAAGTGTACTCATTACCTTTGTGATTTTTGGAATTTTCTATGTTGTACAGATGTTACAAAAGCATAAATGGAAGCAACTTTCTTATCTTGGAATCATCGCTGCAATGGGGATTATTTCTTTGGTTCTAATTGTACCAAAGACATCTTTTTATAAGAACATCCAAATTCATTTAGAGTTTCTAGAAATTCATTCCCTATCGGATTTACTTACCGTTCAAAAAATAGACCATTTTGTATTTAGTGAACGTGTTACTTTTTTAAAGAACACATTTGAAAATTATAAAAAGGCCCCATGGAATCAAAAATTACTGGGAATTGGTTATATCGAAAACTATGGGACAGATGATGTCAATGTAAAATTAATTGAAATGGATTATTATGATATTATATTCAGACATGGTATTATTGGTGGTGTGATTTATTTTATTCCCTTTCTATGGATTTTGATTTTGATGATAAAGAAAATAAAATACAACTTTAAACTAGATTATGTGGTAAGTATTTTACTTATTTTATTGCTTTCTTTATTTTCAGGGCATATGATTACAGCACCATCTGTGAGTATATTGGTCGCTTATATCTTAATTGGATATTTAAAAGGGGGTAATTCTAGTGAAAATAGGATTCGTAATGGTCAATTATAATGATTATGAAAATACTAAAAAAATGATGGATCAAGTACAGTCTTATTCCTTGTTAGATCAAATTGTAATTGTAGACAATCATTCAACCGATGATTCTTTATCAAAAATAAAAAAGCTTGCGAATGAAAAAGTAGTTGTTTTGGAAAGTGATCATAACGGTGGTTATGGGTATGGTTTAAATATTGGTGCAAGATATTTAAATGAATTATACGAAGATTGTATCATCATTATGAGCAATACAGATATTGTAATTGACTGTGAACAAGATGTTGGTGCTTTAATTGATACATTTGATGAAGATATTGCTGTAGTAGCGCCTATGATAAGAGAACATACTGGATATAATTGTGGTTGGAAAATACCTTCTCCTTGGCAAGATATAATACTCAGTCTACCAGGAATCTATAAAAAGTATCAAAAAAAAATGAATTACACAGTAGAACAGGTCAAAGATAATATTATGGAAGTAGAAGCCGTTTCAGGTAGTTTCTTTTTAGTAAAAGGAACTGATTTAAAAATAGTAGACTACTTTGATGAAAAATTATTTTTATATTATGAAGAAAATGTGTTATCTAAAAAACTACAACGAATAGACAAAAAAGTAGTCATCAACGGGAATGTAGAGGTAATTCATAATCACTCTGTTACGATTGATAAAGTGCATACAAGTGTTCAAAAATATAAAAATTTAAAACGAAGCCAGTATTATTTTCAAGTAAAATATAATCATGCTGGTGTTATTAACCGTATTACAATGAAAGTCTTATTTTTTCTATTTACATGTTTCTTAAAAATAAGAAATCATTAAAACATACTATAACAATTTGATAAGACATTAGAGAATCTTAATAATATAGATACAAAACGTTAAGATTGCTTGGAAATATTAGTATTTTAGAGTATAATAAATATAATTATATAATTAAAAAAATATCAGTATTATCTTTTAGGAGGATAAAGTATGATAAGAAAGTTAGTCTACACAGTAGCGACAAATAGTGGAGATTTACCCAAGATAAGGCATGAGTCAAATACAGACTATTATTGCTTTACTAACAAGCAAGATTTCCAATCATTGGATTGGAAAATAAAATACATTAATGATAGTATATTATCAGATCAAAACTTCATTAAAAAATATAAAATATTAGGGGATTTCAAATTAGAAAAAAAATACGATATTGTAATTTACATGGATGTAGATTTATGTTTCCATCAGTCTATTGACGATATTATCAAAGAAAATTGTAACTTTGAAAAGGAAAATATTTATTTTTTAGAAGATGATAATCATTATGTCTACCAAGTATCTGAAAAATATATTCAATCGGGAATAGGGAATCCTGCTGTTATAAGGACACAAATGGATTATTATAAAAGGCAAGGTTTTCCCAAAGATTTTGGACTTGTTTCTGAGAAACTAATTATTAGAAAAAAAGATAAAAAACTAGCTTCCTTCCAAGAAGAATGGTATCACCAGTTAGAACAGTTTAACACACAGGAATCCTTATCTATTATGTATGCTTTATGGAAGTGTCAAATTCCTTATGGGGTGATTCATAAAGATATTGCAACAACTGAAGAAAAATTGGTTACAAAAAAGGCTAATGTATTTGGAAATGGCTTTAGTAACGAACTTGGTTTAGTGGAAGAGAAAAATAAATATGAACCAGCAAAAAGTAATTATCACTGTCATATTGAAGATATAAATGATAGTCATAGTATAATCGCAAGGCGCGTACAAGAGGAAAGCACTGTGTTAGATATTGGCTGTGGTACGGGAATTATTGGGGAACTATTATTTAAAAATAAAAAATGCGTTAACTATGGTATAGAAGTAGATGAAAAGTCTGCCGAAATTGCAGAAAAAAGTGGATACTATAAAAAAGTATTTTCTATAGATATAGAAAATATAGAAGGAAGAGAAGTAATAGAAAAGGAGAAAATAGAATTTGATTACATTATTTTGGCTGATGTTTTAGAACATATGCGGAATCCAGCAGACACATTATATCGAGTATCAAAATGGCTATCTCCCACAGGAAAAATATTAATAAGTGTACCTAATGTTGCTTATGCAGATATTATAAAAGGCTTAATAAACGAAGAATTTAATTATCAAAAAACTGGTATTTTAGATAGTACACATCTCCATGCGTTTACCAAAAATTCCTTCATTGAAATGATAGCAAACCTTCGAATAACATATCAGGTTGATTTTGATATTGAATGGTTGGCCTCTACAACATACAAAGAGGAGGAATTTATTTTAGATAGGATCCTAGGCGAAGAAAAATATTCTGTGGTACAAAATATCTATGAAGTCAGTCGTTTGGGAAAAAATGAAATTCCAATTAGAATGTTAGAAACATTAAATAAAGCAAAAACAAATAATTATCAAAAAATAGTTGAGGAACTTATAAGTTATATAGTGCAAGAAGAACAAAGTAAAGTGATTATTCAAAATTTAGAGGAAAAAAATAAAATACTTGATCAAGAATTAAAGTCCATTTTTCAAAGCAAAAGTTGGAAAATGACGGAACCATTACGTAAGTTTTCAAGAACGGTCCATAAATAGAAAGTATAAAGGTTGATTTTATGAAACAAAAAAAAGAAACAAAAGAAAAATATGCAATAACTGTAAAAAATATGACGAAATATTTTAAACTATATTATGATAAAGCAAGTTCTTTAAAAGAAAAATTAGTATTTTGGAACAAATCGAAAGCAGAAAAAAAAGTAGTTTTAAAAAATATAAATTTAAATATTAAAAAGGGAGAAACCGTTGCTTTAATTGGAACAAATGGAAGTGGAAAGAGCACACTTTTGAAATTAATGACAAGAATTATTTATCCAAATGAAGGAGAAATAAAAGTAGATGGAAAGCTAACTTCCCTACTGGAATTAGGTGCTGGGTTTCATCCTGATTTTACAGGAAGGGAAAATATCTATTTTAATGCTTCCATATTTGGCCTTACAGCCGCGGAAATTGATAGAAGAGTATTAGATATTATTAATTTTTCTGAATTGGGTGATTTAATTGACACCCCCGTTAGGACTTATTCTTCAGGAATGTATATGCGACTTGCTTTTTCTGTTGCGATTAATGTTGATGCAGAAATTTTATTAATTGATGAAATACTAGCAGTCGGTGATCAACACTTTCAGGAAAAATGTTATGAAAAATTAGAAGAATTAAAAAAAATGGGAAAAACAATTGTAATTGTCAGTCATAGTTTAGAGTCTGTTCGAAAATTATGCGACCGTTCCATCTGGATTTATAATGGGGAAATTAGAATGGATGGGCAATCAAATCAGGTAATTGAAGAATATTTAAAGGTGTGTGGTTAAGATGTTTCAAGAATTATACCAATATCGTCAATTGTTAAAAAGTAATATCAAAAAAGAAATTAGAGGGAAATATAAGGGTTCGTTTTTAGGGGTATTGTGGTCGTTTGTTAATCCATTACTAATGACATTGGTATATGCGATCGTATTTCCGTTCATATTAAAAAATAATGAACCACATTATATTACATTTTTGATTATAGGGATTTTACCATGGACCTTTTTTACAACGGTGATTAGTCAAGGTACATACTGTATCTTGGCCAATGCGGGAATTATCAAAAAAGTGTATTTTCCAAGGGAGATTTTACCAATCTCTATTGTATGTAGTGGGTTAGTCAACTTTCTAATTTCATGCATTATTATTCTGCTATTTTTAATTTTTAGCCAAATTGGTTTTAGTATTTATATCTTATGGTTACCAATTGTAATACTTGCACAATTTTTCCTTTTATTGGGGCTAATCTTTATCACAAGTGCGATTAATGTATATATTAGAGATGCAGAATATATCATTAATTTTATTGTCAATATGTTATTTTATATTACCCCTATTTTATATAGCTCCACATTATTTGTGGGAACAAAGATTGATTGGGTAATTAAAATAAATCCAATGGCAACTATTATTGCAAGTTATAGAGATATTTTATACTATCAATCAGTTCCACCAATAAAATCCCTATGTGTGGTTTTATTAGGAAGTATTCTTTTAGTATATGTTGGGTATAAAATATTTAAAAAATTGGAAAGAGGCTTTGCAGAGGAAGTCTAGGAGGGATATAAATGAAAAAATGTGATGTTATAATTCCAATATATAATGCACCAGAATTTGTGAAACTATGTATTTATGCATTAATCTATAATACAAATCCAGAAACTTTAGGAAAAATTTATCTAATGAATGATAATTCTAATGAATTTACTTGTAATATGTTACAAAATTTAACAGAAAAATATGGGGAAAAAGTAGAATTAATTAAAAATGAAGAAAATTTAGGTTTTATACGAAATGTAAATAAAGGATTATCTTTGTTTTTGGAAAATAAAGAGAGTGAATATGTCTTACTGTTAAATACGGATTGTTTTATTGCAAAAAATACAATTGAAAAATTAATGAGTCATATGGAAAAGGATAATAAAATAGGTCTTATTTGTCCATTATCCTCAAATGCAGCCAATTTAACATTAGACATGTATCCTGGCTATTCTTATATGATGATGGATCAACTGTTGGAAAAAAAGTTTAGAGGAAAAAATTTTGATGCGTGTACAGTTGTGGGGAACTGTTTGATGATTAGCAGAAAATGTGTCGAAGAAGTAGGAATGCTAGATGAGATATATGGGATGGGTTATTGTGATGAAACAGATTATCAATTTCAAGCAATGCAAAAGGGATTTAAAGCAAAAGTAGCGATTGATACCTATGTCTTTCATAAGGCTGAAATGTCGTTTAATACAACAAATCAATCCCGCAATGAAAGACTTGAACATAATTTACAAATATTTTATTCTAGATGGAAAAACCAATATGAAGTCGAATTAAAAAAATATATGAAAAATGATCCCATCAAATATATAGAAACCCATTTGAGTGAAGAAGATAAAAAGATAGAATATGATGAAATGTTTGTACTTCCATTTGCTTCAAAAACATCAGGTGGGGTCCGTGTAATCGTAGATATTATTAATTATCTATCTATACGGGGAAAATGTATTGGAATGTTGAATTTATATCCAGGGAATTATAATGAAATTATGGTCTTCAATCCTGCAACTGTTACAGAACTTGAAAAAATCTCAACGAAATCAATCATTGGAACAATTTATGAAAGTATGTTTTTAACCAATCGTTTAGCAACAAAATATAATGCAAAATGTATTTATTTCTCACAAGGTTATGAATTTGTTTTTGAGAATGGGGCTCGTTATGGAGAAGTAGAAATGTCATTTAAAATGGCGCAGTATGTCATTGCAGTATCCAATTATCTGACCAGTACTTATAAAGATTTGTTTCATATTGATTCGATTCCTATCATTAATGGAATTGATATAGATCTTGCCAGAACTAAAAAAAATCATAGAGATAGATCGATTACAATGGTACTTAGAAATGAACAAAGAAAACAAGACTATTTAGTAATTGATTTGTTAAAACATATAACAGAAAAATTCGATAATATTGAAGTAAATTTGATTATCAACAATAAAGATATGGTATTGGGAGTTAATAACAGCAAAACTGTAAAAGTTAATAAATACTATGGACCACTCACACGCCCTGAAATATATGAGATATTAAAAAAGACAGATATATTTGTAGATACATCTATTAGTGAAGGTTTTGGATTAATGCCATTAGAAGCTATGGCTTTTGGCGCAGTCCCAGTTGTTTCAAATTCTTTTGGAGTAAATGATTTTATTACAAAGGAAAATGGTTATATGATTGATGATGTCAATAACCCATATCACTATATAGAAAAGATAAAATTATTACTAGAGGATGATAAATTATATTTCAGAATGTCTGAATCCGCATATCAAACAGTGTCTCGTTTTGATTTTGATGATGTAATTGAAAACTATATTGATGTATTTGATCGCATTCATACTAATCAAATAGAGCCATTAAAGCAAGTAATCACAGAAGAAGAACTCACTTTATTATCAAACTATGTGATTAGTGAGCAAAAATTAAAATCCATTATTAAGGAAAGTATATATATGAAAAAAAATCAAGGATATGTAAGAAAACGTAGGCGTTTACTTCATTTAATAAAAGAAACTATCAAGACCAATCTATTTTTTATCAAGCAGTTCTTTAAAATCATATTTAGGAGACAACCATGAAATTAGCAGGAATTGTAACGTTATATCACCCTGATAAAGAGGTGAAAGATAATATTGAATCATATTTAGATGTGTTAGAAAAATTATACGTGATTGATAATACAGAAAAGGTAGAAAATTATAATGTATTACCTCAAAAGGATAAAATTGTATATGTCCCAAATCATGAGAATTTGGGGGTTGCAAAAGCACTCAATATAGGCGCTGAAATGGCAAGAAATGAAGGATTTGAATGGTTGCTTACAATGGATCAAGATAGTCGATTTCAGGATGGAACATTAGAAGCATTAATTCAATATCTAGAAAATAATAAAACGGAAAATATTGGATTAATATCTCCATGGCATAATACAAAAAGTGGTGCTGTAAAACCGGATATTGCAGTGGAAGAGGTTATGGAAGTAATGACTTCTGGAAATATCATAAATTTAAAAGCACATCAGCAAATAGGTGGATTTAAGGAATGGCTTTTCATTGATTCTATAGATATTGAATATGGAATGAATTTAAATAAGCATCACTATAAGGTAATTCGTTTGAATAATGTAGAATTAGAACATGAATTAGGTGATATTAAAATCAAACATGTGCTTGGCAGAAATTTAGTTTGTAGCAATCACAATTATATTAGAAGATACTATATTGTAAGAAATATCAATTATGTTTATGATATGTATCATGATGATTTTCCAGAATATTGTGAATTTATCCGAAATGGATTAAAAGGAGCATTTCGGAATGTCCTTGTCTTTGAAAAAGATAAATACAGAAAAATAAGAAATATGTACCGGGGATATCATGATTTTAAAAAGGGAATAAAAGGAAAATATGCTTACAAAAACTAAAGATATATTATCAGATAAAGTAAAAATGAAACATCTAGTAGAACAAGTCTTAAAATTTGGTGTTGTCGGTGTGATTGCCTTTTTCATTGATTATAGTCTCCTTTATGTTTTAACAGAATTTTGCCATATTCACTATATGATTTCATCCACAATTTCCTTTTCCATATCTTTAATTTTCAATTATATCGCAAGTATTTACTGGGTATTTGATGTGAGACAAAAACAAACAATCAAAGAAATTCTTGTATTTATAATTTTGAGTGTAATTGGTCTTGGCATCAATCAATTTGTGATGTATTTGATGACAGATATTGGAAATATTTATTATATGTTCAGTAAATTAGTGGCCACTGCCATTGTTATGGTATGGAATTTTATCACTAGAAAGATATTGATTGAAAAATAAATTGCGGTAAAATAAGAGAAAAAACTCTTATTTTTTATCTATTCCAAAGGAAATCAAAAAGAAATCCTCTATGTGATAAGTAGAGTTGAAATCATTGAAAGAGAAGAATTAATGAATGTCTTAAAAGTATGAAAAACAAAAATAACTAGATAAATTAAGGGGTGAAGAATCTATGCATGGAGCAATCGATGAGGTGAAAAGAATATGCTAATTGTTGAAGTAATTGATTTGATGGTAAAACAAATAGAAGAATTGCAGTAGATTCTTTTTTGTAAAGTAGAAAATAAGGCAGTTCCCTTCCTTTACTAATGTAGTATTTTATCGTATAATAAACTTGGTGATTTAGATGAAAAAAGTAACGATTTTAGCACTTCATCTAGGCTATGGTGGAATTGAAAAATGTATTAGTATGCTTGCGAATGCATTATGTGATCAATATGAGGTAGAAATTATTTCTACCTATAAACTTTATGATCAACCTGTATTTTCATTGGATGAATGTATTCAAATACGTTACTTATTATTAGATATGAAACCCAATCAACAGGAATTTTTTCAGGCATTAAAAAGTTTTCATATTTTAAAGATATATAAAGAATATCGAAAAGCAAGACAAATTTTGAAATTGAAAAAGAAAAAAATGATAGAAGCAATTCAAAATTGTGACAGCGATATTATAATATCGACACGCGATATTCACAACAAATGGTTAGGAAAGTACGCAAAAAAAAATACCTATAAAATTGGTTGGGAACATAACCACCCTCATGGAAACCAAAAGTATGCGAAAAAAGTAATCCAATCGGTTCAAAAATTAGATGCCTTTGTCGTGGTATCACCAGAATTAAAAGAATTTTATGAATCAAAAATAAAATGCCCTTGCATCTATATTCCCAATGCCATCGAGGATATTCCTAGCAAAATATCCAGTCGAATGGAAAAAAGAATGATATCTATTGGTAGATTATCCCATGAAAAAGGATATACAGATTTAATGGATGTATTTAAAATCGTACATCAAAAACATCCCGAATGGAAGTTAGATATCATTGGCGATGGAGTAGAACGAGATTTAATCGAACAGAAAATAAAGCAGAATGGGTTAGAACAAGCAGTGACATTACATGGATTTCAGGATAAAACCTATATCAATCAACATTTATTCAACTCCTCTATCTATGTAATGGCATCTTTGACAGAATCTTTTGGAATTGTATTATTGGAGGCTTTTTCATATGGACTTCCCTGTGTTGCATTCGATAGTGCAGAAGGTGCCAATTTGTTAATCAGTAATAATTGGGATGGTTATTTGATTCCAAATCGGGATAAGAAACAAATGGCAAAACGAATTTGTGAGTTAATTCAGAACCAAAATAGGAGAATTATTATGGGAGATAATGGTAGAAAAAAAGCAGAAAAATATCAAATGAAAGAAATCAAAAATGAATGGGTTTCTTTATTAGAAAAGGATTTATTATGAAAAAAGTATTATGGATTTCTAGTCAAGGAGGGCATCTCAATGAATTATTACAATTAGAGCCTTTATTTTCAAAGTATGATTCTTACCTTATGACAGAAAAGACAGTCGCAACCCAATTTTTAAAAGAAAAGTATCCCAAAAAGACCTCTTATTTGTTGTATGGAACAAGGCACAATATGATCCTTTATCCATTTATTTTACTTGCCAATTGTTTTATCAGTTTATACCATTATTTACGTTTTAGACCAGATTATATTATCTCCACTGGATCTCATACAGCAGGACCGATGTGCTCAATCGCCAAAATTATGGGTAGTAAAGTCATTTATATTGAAACATTTGCAAATAGTGAAAACAAAACAGCCGCAGGAAGACTCATCTATTTATTTGCTGACTTATTCATTGTACAGTGGGAGAGTATGTTAAAGGTATATCCAAAATCCAAGTTTGGGGGGTGGATTTTCAAATGATATTTGTCGTACTTGGAACACAAGATAAAAAATTTGAACGACTATTAAAAGAAGTAGAACACCTCATATTGGATGGTACTATCAAAGAAAAAGTAATTGTCCAAGCAGGTTCTACCAATTATACATCTGATGTAATGGAAGTGCACAAAATGATTCCCATGAAAGCGTTTTTAAACTATGTAGAAAAAAGCGATTATATCATTACTCATGGTGGTGTTGGAACCATACTAGATGCGATGAAACAAAATAAAAGAATAATTGCGGTACCTAGGTTAAAGGCGTATGGAGAACATGAAAATGATCATCAGATTCAAATTATTCAAAGATTTGCGCAGGAACAATATCTAATTGGTTGTAATGGTGTAGAGGATTTAAAAGAAGCCACTCAAAAAATAAAGCAATTTAAACCAAAAACATGTCATCTTGGCAATGAAAAAATGTTAAATATGATTACAGATTATATAGAAAAAACGGACTGTCATAAACAAAAAAATAGGATGTTAGATATATTTTATGTTGTATGTGCGACTATTATAGAAATACTTTTATATTTATTTTTAACCATCAAAATGAATCTAATGGACGCAATTTCGATTAGTTGGCTCATTTCCTATATTCTATTTATTATGTGTAGATACCAGAAACATAATTATTTCTTTGAAATTACATGGACCATTTTCCTTGCAATTGCAGTCATATTGTGGTTTAATTTATGTAATGAAAGTCCATTTGCGATGTTAGGGGTTACCTTGATTGCCAATGTCATTACTTGTATCAGCCATAGTCTATTTTATAAAAGGAGAAGCTAGTATGAAAAAACAGTTATTAACCGTTATTGTATCTTGTTATAATGAACAAGATACCATTCCTTATTTTTACGATGAAATTACTAAAATAGCCAAACAAATGGACTATCTAAATTTTGAATTTTTATTTGTAAATGATGGCTCAAAAGACAACACATTACATTTGATGAAAGAGTTACATCAAAAAGACAAGCGCGTAAGGTATGTATCATTTTCCCGTAATTTTGGAAAAGAAGCTGCAATGTATGCAGGATTAGAATATGCCAAGGGAGATTATATTACGCTAATGGATGCTGATTTACAAGATCCTCCAAAATTATTAATTGAAATGTATGATGCGATTCAGAAAGAAGGCTACGATTCGGTAGGAACAAGGCGAGTTACTAGAAAAGGAGAACCTAAAATTCGTAGTTTTTTTGCACGATGTTTTTATAAATTAATCAATCGTATGTCAAAAGTAGAGATGGTAGATGGTGCTAGAGATTATCGTTTAATGACAAGACAAGTAGTAGATGCTATTTTATCCTTGAAAGAATACAATCGTTATTCTAAAGGATTATTTAGCTTTGTGGGATTCCAAACCAAGTGGATTGAATACGAAAATGTAGAAAGAGTTGCAGGGGAAACCAAATGGTCTTTCTGGAAACTATTTATCTATGCCTTAAATGGAATCACCGCCTTTTCTACAGTGCCTTTGATGTTATCGGGTGTGATTGGTTTACTATTTTGTATTATTTCTTTTATAGCAATCGTTGTTATCATAGTAAAAACACTCATATTTGGAGATCCAACAGGTGGATGGCCTTCTACCGTTTGCATTATTTTCTTCGTTGGTGGCATTCAATTGTTCTGTACTGGAATCATGGGGCAATATTTATCCAAAACCTATTTAGAAACGAAAAATAGACCAATTTATATTGTAAAAGAAACAGAGGATGCTATATGATTCAAAAATTGATTTTTAAAAATTTAATAGTACATGGAGATAAACAAAATAGTTATGACATTGTTTCGCACACTGAAAATGACTATAATCAATCACAATTATATGTTGAAAATCGAGAAATGCAATATTTAGCGAGTAAAGAACTACAAGATATGTGCTTATCTTCCGTATTGTGTGGTAATATCGTAACATTAGATACGACTTCTTATCAACCAGATACATTTAAAAAAGAAGGAAAATCTATTCTAGTTATGTTTCCAGAAAAACCTACAGAGTTTCATCTCCAAACAATAGAAGATATGTTAACATTATTTGAAGGTGTAAATATATGCCGAATTTGGTATGATATTGCTAAAACAAATGGTGAAATAAGTTGTAAAGCCTTAAAAGGGAATGTTGATATAATAAAAGATCATTTAAACCATTATCAAGATGGAAAGTCAAGATAAAAGGTTATTGTGAAAAATGAAAAGAAAATATAATTTTTTGATAAAATGTAGAATATTTTTTCATGGTTTTCGTAAGCAGTTTATACTCATTGGAATTTTAGGTATTATTACAAGTTCTATGAGTTTTATAGAACCAATAATAGATGCCAATATTGTAACGTATATTACACAACTGCGTTTAGAAAAAGCAATTGTTTTAGCACTCATTCTATTAATGTTAAGGTTGATTATGCAACTATTTCACTATCTATCCAATGTCTTATTTTCTAGTGTAAAATTTCGGTCTATTTTAAATATCCGTATGAAAGTTTGTAACGCCTATGTTAAAATCAAAAGTAAAGTGTTAGATCAAAATGAATCAGGTGTGTTTTTAGAGAGAATCAAAAATGATCCAAGTGATATTACAGAACTATTTACCGATATTCAAGATTATGTGATTGGAATTATTACAAACATAGGAATTATTTTCTATGTTTATTGGATTCATCCTACTATAGGTCTATTTTATACAATTGCTATTTTAATTTTATTTCTAATTCAAAAATATCGTATTTCTGTTTTAGTGCGAAGACGAAAAGAAAATAAAAAGATTAATGAACAAAATACAACAGTATTGAATAATCTCGTACAGGGAACAAAAGATATTAAATTATTAGATTTAAAATCAACCTATTTAGGCTATGTAGAAGATACCTTTCAAAAAAATTTTGCTAAGAGATTGGAAACCAATAAACAAACCTACTTGTATTGGGCACTATACTATTCTACAAGGGAAACATTATCCTTTTTACTTTTAATATTAGGGGGATATTTGGTTATCAAAGGGAGTTTATCGGCTACTAACTACCTAATACTATGGATGTATCGTAGCAATATCTATTCTTTTGTGATTAATACATCTAATTTAGCGGAAAAATTAAGTACATTTAATTTATACGCCGAAAGGGTTCTAGAGTTAATGGATAGCGAGACTTATGAGCAAGAAAAATATGGAACAAAAAAACCAAAGAAATTAACAGGTAATATCCAATTTGAACAGGTTGCTTTTGGATATCAAGAATCTAATGTTTTAAAGAAAATTAATTTTAAAATAGAAGAGAAGCAAACAGTAGCATTCGTAGGAAAGAGTGGGAGTGGAAAAACAACCATATTTAATTTGTTATCAAAGTTATATGATGTAGAGAAAGGAAATATCTATATAGATGATTATTCCATTGCAGAACTCACAGAAGAAAGTATTCGTAATAATATTGCAGTCATTGGTCAAAATCCTTATCTCTTTCATTTAACCATCAAGGAAAACTTAATGTTGGCAAATCCTAAATTGAAAACAAAAGATATGAAAGAAATCTGTAAACTAGTTTGTTTAGATGAACGGATAGAAAGTCTTCCCAATCAGTACGATACCATTGTTGGAGAAGGCGGAGTAAACTTTAGTGGTGGAGAAAAACAACGACTTGCGATAGCGCGTGCTCTTGTAAAAAATACACCTATTATTTTATTAGATGAGGCTACCAGTGCGTTAGATAATACAACACAAATGAAAATTCAAAATACCTTAAAAAATATTGGAAAAAATAAAACGATTATCGTAATTGCTCATCGTTTAAGTACAATTATAGATTGTGACAAAATATTTGTATTAGATAAAGGAAAAATAGTAGCAGAAGGTACACATGAAGCGTTATTAGAAACATCAAAAATTTACCGTGATTTATATACACAAGAGGAAGTGATTTCATGAATTTAGATTTTTTAAATGAAAGTCAGAAAGAAGCTGTTATTACAACAGAAGGACCAGTTTTAGTCATTGCTGGAGCAGGGAGTGGCAAAACAAGAGTATTAACCACCCGTGTTGCATACTTGGTGCAAGAAAAAAATATAAGTCCAAGTCATATTTTAGCAATTACTTTTACCAATAAAGCAGCACAGGAAATGAAAGAACGTGTGTTAGCTATGTTAGGACCCATTGCATATAAAATCCAAATTTCTACATTTCATTCTTTTGGATTACAGTTGATGAAAGAAAATTATGATGTGCTAGGATATAAACCCAATTTTACCATAATGGATAGCGATGATACTTTAACCATTATCAAAAAAATCATCAAAGAATTAAATTATGACCCAAAGGAATATAATCCCAAAGCCATTCGTAATAAAATAAGCGGTGCGAAGAATGAACTCATGAATGCGAAAGAATATGAAAAATATGCAGCTACCACCTATGAAGAAGTCGTTGTCAAAGTATATGAACGGTATGAAAAAAAATTAAAAACAAACAATTCCTTTGATTTTGATGATTTATTGATGAAACCAATAGAACTTTTTAAAACTCATCCAGAAATTTTAAAAAAATACCAAGAAAAATTTGAATATATCTTAATTGATGAATATCAAGATACCAATGAGGCACAATATGTATTAACCAAAATGTTAAGTGCAAAAGATAAAAATATATGTGTAGTAGGAGATGACTCTCAAGCCATTTATGCATGGCGGGGGGCGAATTATAAAAATATTTTAAATTTTGAAAAAGATTTCAAAGATACCAAAGTAATTTTATTAGAAGAAAATTATCGTTCTACTAAAAATATTTTGAATGTTGCTAATTGTATTATTCAAAATAACAAACAACGAAAAGAAAAAAGACTTTGGACGTCAAATGAGGAAGGTATTAAGATTAAATATCACAAAGCTGAAAATGAAAAAGATGAAGCCTTTTATGTAATGAATGAAATTGAAAAGTTGCGAAAACAAGGTGTAAAAGAAAAAGAAATTGCGGTACTTTATCGAACCAATGCACAATCAAGAAATGTGGAAGAAATGCTTTTAAAAGAAAATATTCCCTATAAAGTAGTTGGGAGTTTTTACTTTTATAACCGAAAAGAAATTAAAGATTTAATTTGTTATTTAAAATTAATATATAATCCAAATGATGATGTTTCTTTTATGCGAGTGGTCAATGTTCCCAAAAGAGGAATTGGAGAAAAAACATTAGAATCATTAGGACAAAAAGCAATGAGTGAAAATAGCAGTCTATTTGATGCGATTACAGAAGGAAAACTACTCACATTTAAAAATTTAATACAATCCATTCAAAAAATAGATTGTTCCTTAACAGAACTCGTCGACTTAATTTTAGAAAAAACAGGTATAAAAGAAGAATTAGAGCATGAAAAAACATTAGAAGCAGATATTCGATTAGAAAATTTGGAAGAATTTAAGACAATTACTAAAACATTTGAGGAAAAAAATGGTATTATATCATTAGAAGACTTTTTGAATGAAATTAGTCTTGTATCCGATATGGAAGAACATAAGAACAATGTAGATGTAATAACCCTTATGACAGTACATTCTGCCAAAGGGCTTGAATTTGATCATGTTTTTTTAATCGGAATGGAGGAAGGAATTTTTCCCCATAGCAATTCTCTTATGGATATGGAGCAAATTGAAGAAGAACGAAGACTTTGTTATGTAGCTGTTACAAGGGCTAAAAAAACACTTCATTTGGTCAATGCAAGAAGAAGAACCATCTTTGGAGATATGAGTTACAATATGCCAAGTCGATTTATTGATGAAATTGATGAAAATGATTTGGATATTGATACAGAAGATAAAATACAACCCAAAATACAGCTTCCCAAAGAAAATAATATGGATACTTCTATTGTGTATCATATGGGTGAGAAAATTATGCATGAAACCTTTGGAATTGGTGTAATTGTTGGAATAGAAACTAGTATTTTAACAGTTGCCTTTCCACATCCACATGGCATTAAAAAACTATTGAAAGGACATAAAACCTATAGAAAGGTATCGGGTGAATAATATGTTATTGAATGTTGTTGATTTTATGAATGATGGTGCAAAAAAATTCCAAGATTGGATTATTGCTAACCAAAGTAATCCCATTTTATGGATTGGTTTATTCTTTGGAGGATTACTTATATTTTATATGGTGTATAGTGCATTACACAAAAACTAAAAAACTTGAAATCAATCAAGTTTTTTAGCTTATCAGTTATTTGCTTTTTAAATGATATATTTTCAGATTCGAGAGGAATGCACTCATCCATTTCTTTCATTGCAAATAGAAGCTTTTATAAGTTTCAAACGATGTGTAAATAAATTGAAAAACTTTTGCACTTCTTGAATTTAAAATTATCATACCCCATTCTACCACTACCAAGCAGATAATATTTGCGAAATATCAAAATATATTTTTAGACAACCAAATATTTGGTATAATAAGAATGGTGATAAACATGATAGAAAACAGGATAAAAGAACTCATTCAAATGATTAATGAAGCAAGTTATCAATATTACGTATTAGATAATCCTACTATAACAGACCAAGAATATGATGATTATTATAAAGAATTACTATCATTAGAGGAAAAATATCCTGAACTCAAACAAGAAGATTCCCCCACCAATCGTGTTGGCGGTGAAGTACTAGATAAGTTTGCAAAAGTAACGCATCAATTACCAATGCTCTCTTTTGATGATATTTTTAATGAAGAAGAAATAGTGGCATTTGATGAACGTATTCGTAAGGTGATTTTCAATCCTACTTATACAATAGAACCTAAAATGGATGGGTTATCAGGGTCTCTTATCTATAAAAGTGGCGTTCTTGTTTGTGCTGCTACTAGGGGAGATGGGATTACAGGTGAGGATATTACAAATAATGTAAAAACCATCAAGTCAGTCCCTCTGCATTTAAAAAAGGATATTGATATTGAAGTACGTGGCGAGATTTATATGAGCAAAGTTTCCTTTGAAAAAGCCAATCTAGAAAGGGAAAAGAAAAAAGAACCACTGTTTGCCAATCCAAGAAATGCCGCAGCAGGATCTGTAAGACAATTGGATAGTAAAATTACCGCTTCTAGAAATTTGGATTTTATGGCATATTTTTTACCAAATCCAGAAGATTATGGAATTAAAACGCAATCAGAATCATTGGAATTTTTAAAGGAATTAGGATTTGTAACCAATGATAAACTAAATAAAGTAGTACACACGGTAGGAGAAATCATTGCAGTGATTGATGATCTTTCTCAAAAAAGGGCAGATCTTCCTTATGAGATAGATGGTGTGGTATTGAAAGTGAATCGTTTGTCAGATGAAAAAAAACTTGGATTTACTTCTAGAGTACCAAGATGGGGAATCGCTTATAAATTTCCAGCGATTGAGGTATTGACTACACTAAAAGAAATTAAATTTACAGTAGGAAGAACAGGTAAGATAACACCAAATGCTATTTTTTCCCCTGTTCATGTTGCGGGTTCCTTGGTATCAAAGGCAACGTTGCACAATGAAGATTATTGCAATGAAAAGGATGTACGTATTGGCGATGTGGTATCCATTCGAAAAGCTGGTGATGTGATACCAGAAGTAGTAGAAGTGAAATTAGAGCGAAGAAAAGAAAATGCAATTCCATTTGAAATGATTACTGAATGTCCAATGTGTGGGACAAATTTAGTGAAAAAAGAAGCTCATCATTTTTGTTTAAATGAACATTGTCCTGCTAGACACATCGAAAGTTTAATTCATTTTGTTTCTAGAGATGCAATGTATATTGATGGATTTGGAGAACGTATTATAGAAGATTTTTATAACATGGGTTATTTGAAAACATTTACAGACTTTTATTTTTTAAAAAATCATAAAGAAGAATTAATGGAATTGGAAGGATTTGGTTCAAAAAGTATCACCAATTTATTGGAAAGTATTGAAAATAGTAAAAAAAACGCATTGGACCGTTTATTATTTGCGATAGGGATTCGTTATGTAGGCAAAAAAACTGCCAAAATTTTAGCACATTATTATCAAACAATGGACCGTTTCTTACAAGCAACATATGAAGAATTGATTGCAATTGATAATATTGGACAAATGATTGCAAAAAGTATCGTAGAATACATACATGATGAGAAAAATATACAACTGATTAAGGAACTAAAAGAGTTAGGCTTGACGATGGAATACCATGGTACTAGAACCATTTCAAATGAAGTATTTCAGGATAAAACATTTGTGTTAACAGGAACATTAGAACAGATGACAAGAGAAGAAGCCAGTGAAGAAATCGAAGGACGTGGTGGAAAAGTAACCAGCAGTGTAACTAAAAAAACGAGTGTAGTTTTAGTAGGAAAAGATCCCGGAAGCAAATATGATAAAGCAAAAAATTTGGGGCTTACGATATGGAATGAGACAGAATTTTTGAATAATTTGGGTAGATAAATTCATAAATCATAGTATAGTTTACAAGTAGAAAAAAGGATATTTGCGAATTGTAAACGGGGGCAGAATAAAGGATATACCCAAAAAGCAAGAAAATAACAACTAGGTTCAAAAAAGGTTCTCACAAAAACCTTATAAATTCTAACTGAAATAGCAATTATTTTGAAATTGGAACCCTAAAATATAGTAAAAGGGTTCTTTTTGCAAGTGCAAAAATGGTTGGTGGTGCATATACAAGGATTATAAATTCTTATTTTTTAATGACTTTGTTATTTCGTGGTGCATTCCCATATCCTGTTGTTAGAAACATTTTAACTATAGCTATTATATATAATTTAAGTTATAATTTAGTTAGGAAGTCTATAGTAAAAAAGACATTCAGGAGGTAAACTAATGGAAACTTTACAAATAAGAAATTCGACTGTAGAATTTTTAATTTTTACAAATCAAAACAAGGAAAAAACAATTGAAGTAATTGTTGATGACAAATCAGTATGGCTTAGTCAAAAATTAATAGCTGAACTTTTTGGTACAACAAAACAAAATGTTAGTTTACATCTTAAAAACATTTTTTATAATAATGAATTAATAGAAAAAGAAACTGTCAAGGATTTCTTGACAGTTCAAAATGAAGGAAGAAAAGAAGTAAGGAGAAATACTAAATACTATAATTTAGATGCAATAATTGCAGTTGGTTTTAAAATTAATAGTAATAGAGCTATCGAATTTAGATTATGGGCTATTAATATATTAAAACAATATTCTGTTAAAGGGTATGTTCTAGATAAAGAAAGACTTAAAAATGGAACATTCTTGAATGAAAATTACTTTGATGAATTACTTCAAGAAATAAGAGAAATTAGAATAAGTGAAAGAAATTTTTATCAAAAAATAACTGACATTTATGCTACAAGTTTGGATTATAACAGAAATTCACCAGTAACTAAAGAATTTTTTAAAACAGTACAAAATAAAATGCATTTTGCAACACATGGCAATACCGCTGCAGAGGTTATAGTAAAAAGAGCAAATCATGAAAAGGAACACATGGGTCTTACTACTTGGAAAAGTTCTCCAAATGGTAAAATAATGGCAACTGATGTTGTAGTTGCTAAAAATTATTTAACCAAAGAAGAACTTAAATCGTTAGAGAGAATAGTTACAATGTACTTGGATTATGCAGAAGATCAAGCCGAAAGACATATTCCAATGACTATGGAAGATTGGAAAAAAAGACTAGATGTATTTTTACAATTTAATGACAGAGAAGTTTTGGATAATCCTGGTAAAGTAACGCATAAAGTTGCAGAGAGTTTTGCGTTGTCAGAATTTGAAAAGTATAGAATTATACAAGATAAATTATTTGAATCTGATTTTGATAAATTTTTAGTAGAAATGAAAAATGAAGGGATAGAGAACTAGATTGGTGGTAAATAATATGAGTAATAAATTAAACGAAATTTTAGAAACATGCAAATTTGTCGTGAATAATGCAAAACATGTTAAAATTAACTATAATAAAGTTGACATTTTAATAGATGAATTATTAAAATTTAATAATGTTCATTATTTAACCAAAGTTCCCTATGCTGTTTATGAAATGAGTACAAAAGATTTAGTTAATTTTTTACTTGTATATGATTCTATAGATTTTTCTTTTTGGGGTGATCCTAAATGGACAGTTGATGCCAATGGAAAAAACTTAGATGGTGGGATTGCACTTTTGTATTGCATATTCAATTTATTTAATGGTCATGATAGTGTAGAGGTTTTTAAACAATTAGAAAATATAACCTTAAAAGAATTTAAGAACATTCTAAAAGGTAATATTGATATTCCTCTTATAGAAGAAAGATATAGAATTGTTACAGAAATTGCAAAAGTAGTAAATGAAAAAATGAATAGTGATTTCTATGGATATATTAATGTAATGAATAGTGATCAAGAAATATAGAGCATTTTAGTAGTTTTGAAGATATTAGAACTTATAAAGGAAAAACAATATATTTTTATAAATTAGCACAGTTATTAACATCCGATATTCTGCATGTAATTGAAAATAAAGAGCAAAAAAAAGTTGATTATTCTAATCTTTTAGGCTGTGCAGATTATAAAATACCACAAGTAATGCAAGGATTTGGAATTTTAGAATACGATAAAGAATTGTCTTTATTATTGGAAACTAAAACTGAAATTGATGAAAATAGTGAATATGAAGTTGAAATTAGAGCAAGTCAAATTGTAGTAATAAATTATATTTGGGACAAGATAGATAAATGTATTGATAGAATTGATATAAATGATTTTATATGGGGTAAAGGACAAGATAAGACTAAGGAATATAAACCTTATCATCTAACTAGGACAACTTCCTATTAAAATCTTTTGGTGTTTAAGTTGTATTTGGGTATATCCTTAATTCTAGGGGGGTAAGCCCTCTTTTTAGTGGTTGAATGAAGGGGAAAAAACGGGTATAATAATAAGAAAGAATAGGAGATGTAGGAATGAAAGAAAAAGGATTTACATTGATTGAATTACTCGCAGTCATTGTAATATTAGCTGTTATAGCATTAATCGCAACACCCATGATAATGGATGTGATAGAAAAAAGTAGAAGAGGATCAGCCATTGAATCGGTAAATGGAATATTAGACGCAGCAGAAAAATATCAATTGAATCAAATGATGGATGGAGAATCTATTCAAAAAGAAATTGATTTGAGAAGTGATATATTAAGCTACAAAGGTTCCAAACCAGAAAATGGAAAACTAATCATCAATGATGATAATCAAATGCATATCATAGCCAAGTATGGAAATTATTGTATTGAAAAAAAGATTTGAAGAAGATAGTCCTAAAGTAGTAGAAAAAGAACGCTGCAATGGACAAACACAATATAGTGAAATGCTATTAAATGGAGCAGATCCAGTATTAAAAGGAAATCTAATTCCAGTTGTAATAGAAAGTAATGGAACAGTAAAAAAGGCAGATATTACCCAAAAATGGTATCAATATGAAAATAAAGAATGGGCCAATGCTGTCATATTAAAAGATGAAAGTATGGTATACGAAAAGAATGAAGTAATACCAGAAGAAAATATAAAGCAATACTATGTATGGATACCAAGATATCGGTATCAATTATGGAATGTAACTTTAGAAGAATCGTATCCAAATGGAAAGAGTAGTGAAAATGCAATTAATATTGTATTTGAAGGTAAAAATACCGAAAAATCAACAGGAACGAATAATGGAGAATGGTTAACCCACCCAGCATTTACTACATTTGATACAAATGGAATATGGGTAGGAAAATTTGAAACCAGTTATGATGAAGAAACTTATACCAATAATCATTTATTCACGACAACCAACCCAAATTATGAAAACGCAACGAATGGAAAAAATATAATCATTAAACCCAATGTAAGATCTTTAACATTTCAAACAGTGAGTGAAATTGCTACATTATCAAAAGAAGCCAGTGAAGAATTAAACAGTCATATGATGAAGAATAGTGAATGGGGTGCAGTAACATACTTAACTTATTCTTTATACGGAAAATGTACGGAAGAAAGCTGTGAAGAAGTATATATCAATAATGTCAATACAGGTTACTACCCAGCAGAAGGAGAAAGTTTTACAGGACAGTGGGAAAAAAGTGGAAGTATAACTGGGTGCAGTGCAGCAAGCGCTTCAGCAAGTGCAATCGGGAACAGAACAAATTGTGAAGTAGGCTATGAATGGAACGGAATGAATAATAAAGCGAGCACAACAGGAAATATAACAGGTATTTATGATATGAATGGTGGATCATGGGAATACGTTATGGCAGTATTAAAGAATGAAACTGGAGATCCAATGAGTGGTATTAGTGATGTTTTTAATTCTGCTTTCAATGGGCTATATGGATGTCCAAGTTTTGGAGCCAGCCCATCGATATTAGAAAAAAAAGATGGAAAAGAATTTCCGAATGACAGTAGATATTATGATACGTATCATGCCAATTCCTTCAGTTTGTGTGATGATACCTATTACCAATACCAAAATGGTCATTTAGGGGATGCGACAAAAGAGATAGCTAGTTCAAAAGAAAGTGATCCAAGTGCCCCAACAGGTTTATGGTTTACTAGTAAAGCATCCTTTCCAACGTTTCACTATCCATGGTTTATTCGTGGAGGAGATTTCGATGGTGGAACAAATATCGCATTTCATCGTGCAGGAGGAAATGCACATCGGGACTATGGTGCTCGTGTTGTACTTGCATACTAAATATAAATGAAATAGGGATATTGCATTGATTATTGGAAAGCTTTGTAAATATATTGTCAAAGCATTCATAAAAAAGAGGAATAAAAACAAATTCTACTGTATAATGAAAACAGAAAGGAATTTTATATGAAAAAGGAAATTAAAAATTTTGAAAAAATAGTAGGAATTATCCTTGTCGTTTTAACAATCATTAGCTTAATAATCAGTGCCCTATATTATACCAATATGATATATAATAATTCTTACGATACCACAAATCTCAATTCTTTACTTGTGAGTAGACCATTAAACATTCTATTATGGGTTGACAACATTTTAATCTACTTTTTTGGATTATTGTATATCATAAGTGCAATAGAGTCAAAAAAGGAAGTCTTGATTAAGGTGAGTTTCACAATCTTTTCTATTGTAACAACAATGGTGGTATCATGTTTAACAATCAATGCAATTGCAAGTATATTTCATATATTTTAGATTTAGAAAATCGTATCAAAGCGATTTTTTTTATTTACTTGGCTAATAAAATATATCCTAATTTAATACAATGAAATAGGTGATACTGTGATAGCACGCATTTTTTTCTTTCTAATTGGATTTGGTCTAACTGTTGTAGGTGGAGTTTATATGATAAGTTATCTAAATTTACTTACAATTGGGTATAATTTTTTAGAATATGTTAATTTTATAATTAGAAGAATTGAATGTCTCGCTGCATTTGCAGGCATGATCATAATTAGTTTAGCTATTTTTATACCAGGAGGACATAAATATGAATTACATATATGATATTTTACTCAATTTTCATGATACGCTTTATGATTTTTATGATTGGAACCCATTTGACAACATCATCAATGTAAGAAAAATACCATTATTTAAAATTACAAGTAATCAAATGAAAGAAATCAAAGAAAATAGTATTCATTTTAGTTCTGAATTTTTAAATAAAATTCAAAACAAAACAGAATTGTTTTCAGGAAAAGATATCAAATATATCGAATACTGTTGTTTATTAAGTGATGGATCAGAAACAGTTGCCATTTTAGTGAAAAACAATCATATTAAAAAAAGTCATCTATTAGTCGATGAAGAATTAGAAGTATTAGAAGTTGTAACGAGGTTAAAAGAAGAAACGATTTCCTACCAAATATTAAAAAGAGTGAAAAATATAGGATTTAAAACTAGAAAAGAAATAGAAATAGAAAAATCGATTCGTCGCAATCTCAAAAGACTAAAAGAAGAAAATGCCATCCAACAATTGCGATATTTATACTATGAATGCTTCAATCAAAAAGAAGAAGACAAAGAGAAAATATTATCCAATTTAGATTATGCATTGGATAAAAACTTTGAATTAATTTCCCCAAAACTAAATGCATTTTTTGAACTCATTCATACATCAAAATCATAAAATAACTCAATTACTTGTATATTCTGAAAAATAATTAACAAAATAGTAGTAAGGAGGAAACACATGAAAAAATTAATAATCATTTTATCTGCATTCGCTTTATTTACTGGTTGTGGTTGCCAGAAAAAATTAATGAATACCCCAACCAAAAAAGTAGAAATGTTTTTTCAAAACTATCAGACATTAGACGATAAAGTTATTTCTCAACTAGATAAAATTGTAGCTGAAGAAGAAAACTTCAACACAGAACATCGTGCATCTTACAAAGAATTAATGAAAAAACATTATAAAGAACTAAAATATGATGTCAAAGATGAAAAAATAGATGGTGATACCGCAACAGTAACCGTTGAAATTGAGGTCACAGACTATTCCAAAGCAATGAATGATGCAGATAAATATTTAGAAGAACATCCAGATGAATTCAAAAATACAGATGGTGAATATGATAAGACGTTATTTGTCACTTATCGTTTAAAGCAATTAAAAGAAGTAAAAGATAAAGTCAAATATACACTTGAATTAACATTATCTAAAGTAGACGATGAATGGAAATTGGATTCCATTAGTGACATAGATGAACGTAAAATTCATGGAATGTATGTATACTAAAATTCATATCACAATGATGTGAATTTTTTGTTTTCTGTTGCGAATAATTTGTCCATAGTTTCATATAATTTTTTAGGTGAAATGTATGAAAAAAATAATGGTACTCATTCTTCTTTTTTGCTTGCCTCTTAAAGTAATAGCCATTGGAACAAGTGCAACTTCAGCCATTTTAGTAGACCAAGATAGTGGACGTATCTTATATGCAAGTAATATTCATGATGTCAGAAGTGTCGCAAGTATTTCCAAAGTTATGACTGCTTTGCTTGCCGTAGAAAGTGGAAAACTAAAAAATAAAGTTACAATTGGGGATGAAATTAGTGGAGCACATGGGTCTGGAATTTATGTGAAAAAAGGGGAAGTTTTAACATTAGAAGACTTGGTATATGGATTAATGTTACGAAGTGGGAATGATGCCTCTTTAGCCATTGCACACTATGTAGCGGGAAGCGTCGACGCCTTTGTGAACCAAATGAATCAAAAAGCGGTTGAGTTAGGTATGAAAGATACTACATTTTATAATCCCAATGGATTAGACGATGAAGAAGAAGGGAATTATTCTACTGCTTACGATATGGCGCTTTTAATGAGTTATGCAATGAAAAATCCTGAATTTGCTAAAATTACAGGGACTAAAAAGTATAAATTAAAAACCAATATGAATACTTATATTTGGTATAATAAAAACAAATTACTAAATCAATATAGTTATACAACTGGTGGAAAAACAGGTTTTACCAAAAAAGCGCGAAGAACCCTTGTGACAAGTGCCTCTAAAAATAATTTGAATTTAGTTGTGGTAACACTCAATGATGGAAATGATTTTTTAGACCATAAAAATTTATTTGAATATGGATTTTCCAATTATCAAAATTATCAAGTACTACCCAAAGGAACATTAGAAATAGAAGAAGAATATTATAAAAATTATCAAATTTATATCAAAAATGAGTTATCATATCCACTGCAAGAAAATGAAAAAGAAACCCTCAATATTCAATATCAATTCATGAAAAATAAAACAATCAAAGAAGAAACAGAAATTGGTACTGTTTATTTATACCTAGGTGACAAAGAAGTTAGAAAAGAACCCATATATGCCTCACCGCTTGTCAAACCGAAAAAAAGTTTCTTTTCCAAAATAAAGGAATGGTTTCAAAATTTATGGTAAATAAAATATGGGGTTGGTTTATTATCATTGGTGTGATTGCCTGTTTACTAACAGGTAAAGTGGATGTTTTAAATAACGAAATATTAGAAAGTACCAAAAGTAGTTTAGATATGATAATTAAAATATTTCCTGTCATGGCTTTGTGGCTAGGAATTATGAATATTGCAGCTGAATCAGGGCTTTTAAATCGATTATCACAAGCACTTTCCCCTATCCTACAAAAATTATTTCCAGAAATTCCAAAAGGACATGAATCATTAAGTTTAATCGCATCAAATATTACAGCCAATATGTTTGGTCTTGGAAATGCTGCGACGCCTTTTGGACTCAAAGCAATGAAATCACTACAAGAATTAAATGAAAAAAAAGATACTGCTTCTCGGAGTATGATTACATTTTTAGTACTGAATACAAGTGGTGTGACCATTATTCCTACCACTATTATTTCGTTACGTATGATGTATGGTAGTATAAATCCAACAGAAATTGTCTTTGCATGTATTTTAGCAACGCTAATTTCTACGATAGGAGGTCTTATCATTGACCGTATACTTGCAAAAAGAAGGTAGTATATGATAGAACAAATATCAAATTATGTCATTCCCTTATTGGTTTTAATCGTTGTTTGCTATGGGATTTTTAAGAAAGTCAATGTATATGATGTCTTTGTTGAGGGCGCAACAGAAAGCTTTGATATGGTATTTACCATGTTTCCCTGTTTGCTAGGGATGATTTTTGGTATCAACCTATTTTTAAAAAGTGACATTTTAAATTATATTTTCACCTTATTAAAACCTGCCTTTGCAAATCTCAATGTTCCAACAGAAGTATTTCCTATGATGTTATTAAGACCTATTTCAGGAAGTTCTTCATTGGCAATTTTAAATAATTTATTTGTAACTTATGGACCCGATAGTTTAATTGGAAGACTAGGATCTGTCATCCAAGGATCTACTGATACCACTTTTTATATATTAACACTTTACTTTGGAAGCATAGGAATCAAAAAAATAAGATATTCCCTGTGGGCTGGACTAGCAGCCGATTTCATTGGAATTGTTTCTGCGATTGTCATTGTGAATTGCTTTTTTGGATAAAATTGACTATAAGTACAAATTGCGCTATAATGAAACAGATGGAGGAATGAAATGAAAAAGGTCGTATTATGCAGTTTGGTACTTGTCATGATAATGTTAGCAGCAGGATGTAATAAAACAGAAAAATTGCATTGTACCAAAACAGAAACTTCATCTGAAAATTTAGAGCTAAAAGAAGCTTTAAATATAACGTTTCAAGGAAATGAAGTCACTAAACTGTCTATTTATTCTGAAATTGAAATTTCAGGTACTTATGTCAATTACACAGAAGATTTATGGGCAGTATTAAAACAACAATATACAAATTTAGAAGGAAAAAAGGGAATTGCGTTTTCTACCAGTAGTACAGATAATATTTTATCAGTCACAATTGATGCCGACTTAAAAAAAATGAACAAAGATGCCAAAAAAGAACTCAGCATTGGAAATGTAAGACAATCATTAAAAGATGCGAAGAAAGAAATGGAATCCAAAGGGTATACTTGTAGTTAGTATTCCTTTTTGATTGCACTTTTGTAAAAATTTCAGTATAATTAGCGATAGGTGAAATGGTATGGAGAGATTACAGAAAGTAATCGCAAATAGCGGTTATACTTCCAGAAGAAAAGCAGAAGAATTGATTTTAAAAGGAAAAGTAAAAGTAAACGGAATTCCTATATATGAATTAGGGACAAAGGTGAGTAATACAGATAAAATTGAAATTGATGGCAATGTATTACAAAAAGAAGAACAAAAAGTATATTTTTTATTATATAAACCTCGTGGTGTTGTAACAACTACACAAGATGATAAACAAAGAAAAACAGTAGTGGATTTGATTGACACTTCAATGCGTATTTATCCAGTTGGAAGATTAGATTATGATACTACAGGAATTTTATTACTTACAAATGATGGCATTCTTGCAAATGCATTAATGCATCCTAAAAATAATGTGGATAAGGTTTATATCGCTAAAGTAAAAGGATTAATTGGTAAGGAACAAATTAGGTCTTTACAAATGGGGGTCATAATAGATGGTCAAAAAACAAGTCCAGCCAAAGCGCGTATTAAAAAATATGATAAGAAAACAGATACATCTATTGTTGAGCTAATCATCCATGAAGGAAAAAACCATCAAGTGAAAAAAATGTTTGAAGCCATTGGGTATCTTGTTTTAAAATTAAAGCGTGAACAAATTTCGTTTTTAGATTTAACGGGTCTAAAATCAGGTGAATATCGTATGTTATCCCCTAAAGAAGTGAAAAAATTATATTCGGAAATCTTATAGACTCATTTGAATCCATGGTTAAAAATGAAAAAAATTTGATTTTAAAAAGGAAGCATTTACGCAGCTTCCTTTTCTTCTTGTTCTTCCATAAAAATGGCAGATGTAGGACATCCTTCTAAAGCATCCATCACATCATTTTTCAGTTCTTCAGTCATAGTATCAATGGTATTATTTTCTTGTTTTGTCTCTGCAAATCCTTCATCATTTAATTGAAAGACAGAATCTACAATGGCTTGACAAGCACCACAACCGATACATAATTCTTGATTCACTTTTACTTTTTTCATAACATCACCAGTTCCATTATATAAAAAAAACAAATCAATATGCAAGTAAATGTTTTAAAAAATGAAAAATTATGTTATGATAAAAATAGAGGTGATATGCTTGACAAGTCGAATGGAACGCTACTATAAACCAAGTGCTCATACATCGAAAAGAAGTGAACGAAATCAGGAATTATATCGTGAAATTTACGAGGATGGAGAATATAGTAACATTGAAGGAATTGCTACCATTGAAAAATCAAATGAAGTAGATATCACCAAAATTAAAAATATGCTGAAAAATAGAGAGCAATATCAAAAACAAAGACAGTTTAGGCAAATGATCAAAGAACCAACTGCACCAGTCGAAGAACAGAAGCCTGCATTTGAAACCGAAAAAAATTATGATATACGTGATATTTTGGACAAAGCAAAAAACAATAAAAAAGAAGAGGAAAAATATCATAGACTAGATAATACTGGCTATCATATTTTAAAAAACTTAAAGGAAAAAAGTATGCAAAAGGGTGATAACCCAGATGAATTAAGAGAATTGATTGATACCATCACAAGTAATAGTGAGCTCAGTCAACTAGCAACGAAAGAATTAAGTTTAGATATGTTTGACCATCTAAAATCAGAAGAAAATACAGTCATTGAAAGTCGCGATTCTATCAAAGCGTTATTAGAAGAAGCTAAAAAAGAAGACCAAATCAAAAACAAAGAAAAAGAAGACATGGATAATTCCTTTTACACCTCTAGCCTCAACTTCGGAAAAGATGACTTTGAGCAATTATCAGACCAAATAAAACCAAAATGGAATCCTAAAATCATGAAAACCGTATTATCTGTTATTACAGGCATTGTTATTGCTGGAATTATCTTTCTAATTTATAGTTTGTTAAAATAAAAGAATTCACTATTTCAATTGGAATTCTTTTTTCTTTTTTTGATAAAAATGGAGATAGCAATGATGATAAAAACAGCAAATGACACCATTCTTAAGATAGGGGCAACATAATAGATATACGAGTTAAAAAATGTATTATTGGGAATCAAATAAACACTTGCAAGTAACATAAGTGTAACAATACTGGTTGGAATCATTTTGCTATTGTGTTCTAGTTTAATGCTATTACCGATATAATATACAGCAAAGGCAACACAGAAAAATAAGCCAAAAATCCATTGTGCAGTAATGATATTTTCGATGCGGTCTAGAAAACCAAATAAATTGACATGTTTTAAAATAATATATTCAGGATACTGATAAATACTTGCCAAATGAATGCCCAAAATGCCTAAAGTAATAATACAAAATCCAAAAATGATCAATAAAGAAATTAAATAAGAAATTACAATAGATTTATTGTATGATTTAGGATTCACGACCTGATTTTTAGGGACAATAAGTAACGCAAATATAGGCATAATCATTAACGTAACAAAATAGAAAGTAGCTTGTAGTGGTCTTCCAATTCCAAACTCTAAAAATGGTTTCAAATTAGAAGCATCCATACTAGGGATTAATCCAATAAAACCAATTGCAAATAGAATTAAGTTAATGACAAGAAGCAATAAACTTACTCTAGAAATCGTTTCAATTCCTTTGGTATTGGTATAAATAGTCAAAATAGCAAAAACGATTCCTACAACAAGAAGTGGGGTTTCAGGTAAAAATTGGGAGACAATAAAATTGATCAAATTAAACATATAGTTATTTGCAAAAATAAAGATGAAAATGGCACATACAAGCGTCATTATTTTTCCTATTTTTTTTCCATATAATTTTTCTAACTTTTTAGGCAACGCTAAATCTGGTTCATAATTAGCAATATAGAGAAACAAAAGTAAAACTGGAATTCCAACCAAAATTCCAAGTAATATGGTAATATAAGCATCAATACCCGCTGCTTGTACAAGACAGTAAACACCAATTCCCATAAATGCAGATACCATAATCACAATTAACATTGTTCCATATTGTAAACAATTGATTTTGTTTTTCATCTTGTAATCTCCTTTACAATGTTTCCTTTTGTTTGTAATTTTACATTCGAAGTTACATCAAATTTTAAAGATTCAATTAACTCATCTCCATATTGCTCTTTTAATTTTTTATAAGAAGAAGGATCTGTTTTATATAATAATTCCTCAAACCCAAAAATATCTGTTTGATAAGTTTGAATGATATTGACAACATCCTTTTCAATGACTTCTTCCATTTCTTGATTGATTTTATTTTCTAATATTTGAATTGAATTTGGATCGAGTAAATTCATATTGCAATTAATTTCTTTAATACTTGCAGAGGCTTTTATTTGAATATCAATTTTTTTCTTTGCAATATCAGGTTTTAATTTGGTTTTGGTAGATATAATTTCTGCTGTAAATAAACCATTTTCAGAACAACTGCTGGTAATAATAGAATTTTGGATATTGCCTTGTACATAGTTGTAGACACGACTTTCTTCTTCGGTAAGATACCCAATCATTTTTTCACCATTGAAAATTGCAAGTGGCCTTAATTTCACAGTTGCATCAGGTATGGATTGTTTGATATTGTCCTCTCCCTCTCCTTTTTTGATATTTCCAACTACCTCGACAGAAGGTAACACTACATTGGTACGTTGGTTTAAATATGCATTTAGTAAATCCTCAAAAGTAACCTTGGTAGCTAGACCATAAAATTTCGCATCTGTAGTAATACTATCATGAATATTTTTGGAATTGAGTGTTTCTAATGGTGTTAAAATTTGCATGACATCTTTAGAAGTTTCTTCTCTACTAATGGCAATTAAAAAATCTTTTCGAAATTCGGTATTACGAGCGAAAAAATCTAAAATCTCCTTTATTCCATCTTTGGCAACCTCTTCACTAATCATTAAAAGATTAATATGATTGACATAAAGTCTGCGAGGAGATTCTAAAATAATAGTACGCAAAGCATGTTGTAAGGTTGGGCCTTTTTGTTCATATAAAATAAATTTTGGTTGACTCCCACTATAATTAGAATCACTTCCTTGTTTTTGTGTATTCAAAACTTGAACAGTTACCACATATTCTTTTCCATCTTCCGTTTTGTCGATTCCAATCGCACTGGTTAAGGCAATTTGATTGAGTTCTCTATAATTGTAACATCCAGTACAAAGGAATAGAAATAAAACAGGAAGCACCCATTTGTATTTTTTCACGAGTTTTTCCTCCTTTGTTTGATTCGATTATCTGATAAATAAGGTTGTCGTTTATTAAGTGATTTTAATGGAAACTTCACAATACTATTTTTTAAAGAATCCAAAATGGTAGGAGCGAAGGGCATCAAATATGGTTTACCAAATGACTCCAAATGACTCAATCTTACAATGAAGAAAATGGTCATTGCAAGAACACCTACAATTCCTAGGAAAGAAGCACCCATCATAAATAGCAATCGATACCATCTTAAAGCGTTTTCCAATTCATATTCAGTAAAAGGCAAAGAACTAATGGCAGTGATGGCAATAACAATAATCATAATGGGTGATACAATACCTGCACTTACAGCAGCATCCCCCAAAATCAAGGCGCCAACAATGGATAAAGCACTTCCACTAAAGCTAGGAACACGTAAATCACTTTCCCTTAAAATTTCAAAGGAAATAATCATAATCACACCTTCAAAGAAAGCAGGGAAAGGAACCCCATCTCTTTGGGTTGCGAAATCAGCGAGTAAGTCAGTGGGAATCATTTCTTGATTGTAGGTTATTAATGCAATATAAACAGCTGGTGTAAATAGTGCGATGATAAAAGCCAAAAATTTGATGATTCTAGTAAAAGTAATATTCATGCCTTTTCCATATACATCTTCCATCGTTTTGAAGTAATCATTTAATACTCCAGGAACAATCAAAATATAAGGACTATTATCTACTACAATCGCCACTTTTCCTTCTAATAAAGCTTTTGAAACGATATCTGGTCTTTCTGTTGTAATGATAGTTGGAAAAATAGATTTGGTTTCTTTTTCAATTAAATTTTTAATCATACCACTATCAATAATGCCATAAATATCAATTTTTTGTAATTGTTCTACAACTTGATTGACCAATTCTTCCTTGACAACTCCATGAATCGACAATACACCTACTTGTGTTGCTGTATATTTACCAATCGTAAAATTTTCAATCCACAAATCATTGGTCTTAATTCTTTTTTTAATCAATCCTAAATTAATTTGATAGTCTTCTACAAAAGCATCTTTGGCACCACGTACTGTACTTTCTGTTTCTGGTGGACTAATTCCTCTTGCGATATTGGCCTTGGTTTCTAAAACAAGTGCTTCTTTTTCACCTTCAATTAGTAAAATCGTAAAACCTCGGTGTAAATAAAAGCAAATTTGATTATAATTTGATATTTTTTTTACTTTAAAATTACTAATGTTATTTTCAATATAAGCTAACATTTTGGATGGCTGCATTTTTTCTTGTTCAATATGATTTAAACTTCTCATAATAAAATCACTAATTTTATCACTAGAAGTAAGTGGTTCATTGTATATAATATAAATTGTCTTTTTATGAATTTTTTTTTGGCGGTAAATGATATCTGTTAACCCATTTGTTTCTGTTTTAAGACGATTTACAATTTGTTCTATATTTTCTAACATATTATCACCATATTTCTAGTGATAGTATGTACAAATTAAAAAAAAGTATAAGAAAAAAAAGCATTTGCTTTTGCAGAGTGTTGACAAAGGTCAATGCTCTTTTCTTTTAAAAAAAATCGTTGTATAAT
>CAJUHL010000012.1:29918-42712 GCA_910586425.1 uncultured Bacilli bacterium | reverse complement strand
AAGTGGGTATAGTCCACTGACCAATATATCCATAACAAATGCTAGAACGTATGCTTCTAATTTGGGAAGTGAATTTGGTCAAATGGATTATCACTACTTTATCTTACAATTACTATATTTAGTAGAATATGCCGATTATAATTCACAAGTAAAACTAGGGGCAGGGTATACCAATGCCAATCATTCAGGTCCAATTGCCAGTGGAGGATGTGACATATTAGGAATGCATTCAGGAAGTGTAGATGGAACGGATAATAGTTCAGTGATATATCGAGGAATCGAAGATATATTTGGAAATGTCTTTCAATTTGTAGATGGAATCAATATCAAAGATAATCAAGCATACATCTGTTATAACAAAAATGAATATGAGGTAGATAGATATGATGGATGTTATCAACCAATTGGTTATGTGAATGCAAGTACAGATGGATATATATCAAAACTAGGATATGATTCCAATCATCCATTGATAGCATTTCCTATAGAAGCAAATGGAAGTGAAAATACTCATATAACAGACCCTTCTTGGCAAACTGCTGGAGATCGTATTGCCTATGTTGGTGGTGGTTCACATGATAACCTATATTGTGGTATGTGGTATTGGGCCCTTAATGCCCCTTCTTCCCATTTGGTATGGCTGGGTAGTGCGCGTCTCATTCATACCAATTAAGTAAGGAACCCAAGAAATGATAAATCAATGGGTCTTAAAATTATAAAACATAGAAATTATGATATAGGGTAAAGAAAGCATTTTTTGCTTTTTTTTTGCAACAAAATATTGTATACTAACATAAGCAGGTGAATAAAATGAAAAGAAAAATTTTAATCCTATTGATTAGCATTGTGCTAACAACCTTATTTGTAGTAGGTAGTTACATTGGAATAAAATATGTTCAAAATACCAAAGCCAACCAAAGCCTAATAAAAGAAATGAAAGCCCACTATCATGAATGGGTATCCATAGAAAATGGAAATTTATATTGCCAAAACGAAAAACAATATGAAATTTGTGGAAAGATAGAAAGTAAAATGATAGTTCCACTAGAATCTGTTGTCATCCAAACGATTCAAAATCAATATTTTCAAATAAAAGGAACTCCATATTACCTATTTTATACAGAAGTAAATCCAGTAGAATTTCCAGAAATAGAAAGCCCAAATTATGTAGAATGGAATCAAAATGTGTATACAAAGGATCAAACCAATTTGTATCAATCTGGTGAAAAAGTATTATCGATTTCACAATCCATGAGTTTTCCCGTTTTTTACCAAGATGATGAAAATTATTATGTAAAATATTTAGAGCAGATTTTTGCAATATCCAAAGAGGAATCCATTGGAACTATAGAACAACCAAATACAGAAACAGCTGTTGCAACACAAATACCCGTTTTATACTATGATGATGTTGAAACTTGGAAAGATACACAAACAGGAAAAGAACAACTGGCATTATTAAAAGAAAAAGGATTTTATTCCATTTCGCCATTGGAATATGAAACATGGCTTCATGGAAATGCAAGGTTGAAAGAAAACGCTATTTTGCTACTGTCTCAAAAGAATACGTTGGTCGAAAATTATCAATTCTATAATAAAAATGATATATCGCTTCCCTTATTAGAAGCCAATGCTGTATCAGAGCAAAACAAACCTTATTACTATCATGTAAACATGACAACCACTAAAGAGCAATTTGAACGCATGCTAGTAGGAGATTCTGTCATTACTTCAGATTGGAACCAAAAAGTAGCTGTTTTAAATTATCATTTCTTTTATAATCCAGATGGTGGAGAGGCTTGTAATGAAAATATTTGCTTATCAACTAGTAAGCTAGAAGAACAGTTTCAATATTTAAAAAATAACGGCTATCATACTTTGACGATGCGTGAATTCAGGGATTGGATGTATGGAAAAATAGATATTCCAGAAAAAAGTGTTTTGCTTACAATTGATGATGGAGCTATGGGAACAGGAAAACACAATGGTCATAAATTAATTCCCTTATTAGAAAAATATGATTTGCACGCAACTTTGTTTTTAATTACAGGGTGGTGGGATATTGAAAATTACCGTTCTTCCAATTTAGATGTTGAATCCCATACCAATGATATGCACACAATGTATCAAAATGGCGCCCAATTGTTGATATCTACCAATGAACAGGTTATGAATGATTTGAGACAATCAATTGCGATTACAAATAGTAAAACAGCTTTTTGTTTTCCATTTTATGCATACAATGAAATTGCTATTGAGCAAGTAAAAAATGTTGGTTTTGAACTTGCCTTTGTTGGGGGAAATAATAAAGCAAGTCGAAAAAATGATAAATATAAAATTCCAAGATACCCAATATATAAGAATATTACGATGCAACAATTTATTGATATGATTTCATAAGTCATGTATTTTCGTAAATTTTCTTGACAAACGAAAGAAATTTAGTATACTAGTGAGATGGAAAAGAGGAAAATATATGGATGCAATTGAACAATTGAAACAATTCTTAAATGATAAACTAAACACACTTCAAAAAAAAGCTTTAAGCAGTAAGCCTAATTTGTATAATCAAGATCAATATGATACTGTGATCCAACAATTGCAGATAAATAATCTAGTGGATTATATTAAGAAAATACTAGCGCAACTAACACTTTTAAAAGATATGATGAGACTAGCTAATATTTCAAAAGAGCAACAATTATTCCATGATTTTGCACCACTTTATACATATTTAGATACCAATGGTTTTTCTATGTCAAATATCATTGCGATTATTTTCCATTTGATTGAGCATAATTTAAAGGTAATGAAAGAAGTAGAGGATATCACAACAATAAAGCCATTTGAATTTAGAATTGCTACAATGGATGAATTTGTAAAATTCTTGCAACTAAGCAATGACGAAGTATCTCAATTATTAAAAAGTGGCATTAGTTTAGAGGTGTTTGGTATAGAATTAAAACCCAATGCAAAATTTATCCCAACATATTTAATAGAGCAAACGCATCAGAAAATCCAAAAACACTATTTGAACCAATTAGATACCTATACAGCTTTAGATATTCAAAAGGTGATTGATGCACTTTATGAGCTAAAAATGCCAGGATCATTTTGTGGCGCATTTGAAAACAAACTAAAGAAAGAATTGCAGAAAAGAACGAACAATCAAATGAATGTAGAAAAAAAGGAGCATCCTAAATCAATTAGTTCGACCTTGTTGTCTAGTAAAGAATATAAAGAAATGATAAAAGTCATTAAAAATGCCTATAACGAATATACAGGGGAGTTTTTAGTTGAAATGAATGAGGATGAAATAGATCATCTTGCTAGTTTAATGATACAGCTTAACTATGACCGAAAAAGAATCAATCAGTTTTATATGGATTTCAAAAGAAGTAAGATGAGGTCAGCAAAAAATAGACAAGCAAAAAATAGCATAGAAGAATTTGCAGAATTAGCTTTTGACATAGAATTTTATAGTAAGAATATTCCAAGGTTGAAAGAATTAGAAAAAGATGCAATTGATTATTTATACGAATCATTTAGATGGGGAGAACCAGATTGCCGTTCTTGGTATCAAGAATTTCAAAATATAGTATTTAAGTTAAAAATGAGTATACCTGCTGATTATGATTCTAAATATGCTAGGGCTATGCGTTTGGCAACAGAAGAGGAACAAAAAAGAAAGTATAAAAAATGATTGACACACATACAATAAAGTGGTATATTATTTAAGGATTTAATCAAGATTTACTTCGGTAAATCTTTCATTAAGTTGAAAAATGAAACACCTGGAAGTGTGTAATGGGAAGGAGGGGTATTATGCCTACAATACAACAACTTGTTAGAAAAGGAAGAAGTGCAAAAACTCGAAAAAGTAAATCACCAGTACTTGGAATTGGTTACAACAGTCGTGCCAAAAAAACAACAGACCAAAATTCACCACAAAAACGCGGTGTATGTACTCGTGTTGGAACTATGACACCAAAGAAACCAAACTCAGCGTTACGTAAATATGCCCGTGTTCGTTTAAGTAATGGATACGAAGTAACCGCTTATATTGGTGGAGAAGGACATAACTTACAAGAACACAGTGTTGTACTAATCCGTGGAGGACGTGTAAAAGACTTAATCGGTGTAAGATATCATATTGTACGTGGTACTTTAGATACTGCTGGAATTGATAAAAGACGTCAAGGTCGTTCTAAATATGGAACCAAAAGACCAAAAGCTAGTAAATAAAAAATAAGAATCATGAGAAAGGAGGCACATTATGCGTAAAAGACGTGCTGTAAAAAGAGATGTACTTGCAGACCCAATGTACAATTCAAAATTGGTTACCAAATTAATTAACCAAATTATGAATGATGGAAAAAAAGGAACTGCACAAAAAATATTATATGGTGCATTTGATATAGTCAAAGAAAAAACTGGACAAGATCCAATGGAAGTATTTGAAAAAGCTATGGAAAACATTAAGCCAGCTCTTGAAGTAAAATCTCGCCGTGTAGGTGGGGCAAACTATCAAGTACCAATTGAAGTAAAAGCAGATCGTAGTCAAGCGCTAGCACTTCGTTGGTTAGTAAATTATTCTCGTTTACGTGGGGGACATTCTATGTCTGAAAATTTAGCAAACGAAATCATTGATGCATCAGAAGGAACTGGTGGATCAGTCAAAAAACGTGAAGATACTCATAAAATGGCAGAGGCAAACAAAGCATTTGCTCACTACCGTTGGTAATTTAAGAAAGGAAATATTATATGGCTCGTGAATATAGTTTAGAAAATACACGTAACTTTGGAATCATGGCACATATCGATGCAGGAAAAACCACTTGTACCGAGCGTATCTTATTCCACACTCATAAAATCCATAAAATTGGTGAAACACATGATGGTGCTTCCCAAATGGACTGGATGGAACAAGAGCAAGAACGTGGAATTACCATTACTTCAGCTGCTACGACTGCTTTTTGGAAAGGTCATAGATTGAATATCATCGATACTCCAGGACACGTCGATTTTACTGTTGAAGTATCGCGTTCCCTTCGTGTACTAGATGGAGCAGTGGCTTTACTAGATACACAAGCAGGTGTCGAACCACAAACAGAAACCGTTTGGCGCCAAGCAGATGAATTCAAAGTACCACGTATGATTTTCTGTAATAAAATGGATAAAATGGGAGCAGATTTTGAATATTGCTTAAAAACCATCAAAGATCGTTTGGGTGTAAACTTTGCTCCAATCGAATGGCCAATTGGTGCAGAAAACGAATTCAAAACCATTATTGATTTAGTTAACATGAAAGCATATCAATATGATAGAGGTCAAGAAGAAAATGCAGAAGAAATTGCAATTCCAGAAGACTATCAAGCACTTGCAGAAGAAAAACGTAGTGCTTTAATTGAAGCAGTTGCTGAATTTGATGATGAATTAATGAATAAATATTTAGAAGGAGAAGAAATTTCAGTAGAATTATTAAAGCGTGCAATCCGTAAAGGAACACTTTCTGTTGAATTCTTCCCAGTAATGTGTGGTACTGCTTTAGGTAACACAGGAGTTAAGTTATTGCTAGATGCAGTAGTAGATTACTTACCAGCTCCTTCTGATATTCCATCGATTAAAGGTGTGGATATGGATGGAAAAGAAATCGAAAGACATCCATCTGACGCACAACCTTTCAGTGCTTTGGCATTTAAGGTTATGACTGATCCATTTGTTGGACGTCTTACATTCTTCCGTGTTTATTCAGGACACATCACAGGTGGTTCTTATGTATTGAATGCAACCAAGGGAGAAAAGGAAAGATTAGGACGTATTCTTTTAATGCATGCCAATAATCGTACTGAAATTTCAGAAGTATTTGCAGGAGATATAGCTGCAGCAGTTGGTTTCAAAAATACAACTACAGGAGATACATTGTGTGAAGAAAAACATCCATGTATTCTAGAATCAATGGAATTCCCTGAACCTGTTATTGAATTAACGGTAGAACCAAAATCAAAAGCAGACCAAGATAAAATGGGAATTGCATTACAAAAATTGGCAGAAGAAGATCCAACTTTCCGTGCAAGTACCAACCACGAAACTGGGCAAACCATTATTGCAGGTATGGGTGAACTTCACCTAGATATTATTGTTGACCGTATGAAAAGAGAATTTGGTGTAGAAGCCAATGTAGGTCAACCACAAGTATCTTATCGTGAAACGTTAACACAAACTGCTGAATGTGAAGGAAAGTACATCAAACAATCTGGTGGTCGTGGACAATATGGACACGTATGGATTAAATTTGAACCAAATCCAGATAAAGGCTATGAATTTGTGGATGCTGTTGTGGGTGGTGTCGTTCCTCGTGAATACATTCCAGTAACAGATAAGGGATTACAAGAAGCCATGAAAACAGGTGTGCTTGCAGGATTCCCTATGGTAGATGTCAAAGCTACATTATTTGATGGATCATACCATGATGTCGACTCATCTGAAATGGCTTATAAAATTGCAGCTTCAATGGCCTTAAAAGAAGCAAAGAACAAATGTAAACCAATTTTACTAGAACCAATTATGAAAGTACAAGTAGTTGTACCAGATGAATATCTAGGAAATGTAATGGGAGATATCACTTCTCGTAGAGGACGTCCACTTGGACAAGAATCAAGAGGAAATGCTTTGGCAATCGATGCAATGGTACCACTTTCTGAAATGTTTGGATATGTAACAAGCTTACGTTCTAATACACAAGGACGTGGAAACTATACAATGGTATTCGATCACTATGAAGAAGTACCAAGAAATATTGCTGAAGAAGTTATTAAGAAAAATGGTGGAAATTAAAAAAAGTAGTAGTATGACTGCTACTTTCCACTTTCATTCAAAAAAACAAAAGAATAATCTAAAAAATGACTTGCTATTTTTGAGTAAGTAATATAAAATAGATTATGTAAGTAAATAAAGGAGGAAATTTTAATATGGCAAAACAAAAATTTGATCGTTCAAAACCACATGTTAACATTGGTACAATTGGACACGTAGACCACGGTAAAACAACTTTAACTGCGGCTATTACAAACGTATTATCGAAAAAAGGATTTGCAGAATTCGTAGATTATGCAAATATTGATAAGGCTCCAGAAGAAAGAGATCGTGGAATCACAATCAACACTTCTCACGTAGAATATCAAACAGAAAACAGACACTATGCTCACGTAGACTGTCCAGGGCATGCTGACTATGTAAAAAACATGATTACAGGTGCAGCACAAATGGATGGAGCAATTTTAGTAATTGCTGCTACTGATGGACCTATGGCACAAACTCGTGAACATATCTTGTTATCACGCCAAGTTGGTGTACCTCGTATGGTTGTATTCATGAACAAATGTGATATGGTTGATGATGAAGAATTATTAGACCTAGTAGAAATGGAAATTCGTGAATTATTAAATGAATATGGATTCGAAGGAGATGAAACTCCAATTATCCGTGGTTCTGCTTTAAAAGCACTTGAAGGAGACGCTAAATATGAACAAGCAATCCTTGACTTAATGGATGCTGTTGATAGTTGGATTGAAACTCCATTACGTGATACTGATAAACCATTCTTAATGCCAGTAGAAGATGTATTCACAATTACTGGACGTGGAACAGTTGTAACAGGTCGTGTAGAAAGAGGACAATTAAAGCTTAACGATGAAGTAGAAATCGTTGGTTTGAAAGATACTAAAAAGACTGTTGTTACAGGAATTGAAATGTTCCGTAAACAATTAGATTATGCAGAATCAGGAGACAATGCTGGAGTATTATTACGTGGTGTTGCTCGTGAAGAAGTAGAACGTGGTCAAGTATTAGCAAAACCAGGTTCAGTTACTCCACACAAGAAATTCAAAGCACAAGTTTATGTCTTAACCAAAGAAGAAGGTGGAAGACATACTCCATTCTTCTCAAATTATCGTCCACAATTCTATTTCAGAACAACTGACGTTACAGGTGTAATTGAATTACCTGCAGGTGTTGAAATGGTAATGCCAGGGGATAATGTAGAAATGACTGTTGAATTAATTGCTCCAATCGCTATCGAAAATGGAACTAAATTCTCTATTCGTGAAGGTGGTAGAACAGTTGGTTCTGGTAACATTTCAGAAATCGTTGAATAATAAAGACAAGCGAAAGCTTGTTTTTTTTTTGATACGATTGATATAATACAGTAAATGAGGCAAACAATTAAACATTTACTGATTTTAGAAGGAGAAGTGCTATAATGGAACAGGCTGAAATACAATATAGGAGTATTGAAGAGCAAACCCATATATTGATAGAAATAATGAAACAAAATAAAGAATTAATGGATATATTAGACTATGTAGAATCATTAAAACTGCCCAACTTTTATATTGCAGCAGGGGTAGTATTTCAAACCGTATGGAACTATTATGATAAGAAACCTTTGAATAATGGAATCAAGGATATTGATGTGGTGTATTATGATAGTAAGGATATCAGTGTGGAAAAAGATTTACAGTATCACAATGAAATTGTAAATTATATAATATCTAAACATCTAAAATATGAAATAGATGTTTCCAATGAAGCCAGAATGCATTTATGGAAAAAAAACAAAGAAGGCAAAGAAATAGAACCTTATTCCAATACAGAGGATGCTATTTCTAGATGGATAGCAACCGTTCATGCGATTGGGATTACAAAGAAGAATGGTAAAATTTTTGTATATGCTCCCTATGGATTAAGCGATATATTTTCAAAAACAATTCGTCCTATTCGCCATAAAGGAAATTCAAAAGAATTATATGAACAAAAAGTAAAAAATTGGAATGCTAGATTTTCTCATTTAAATATCATTGATTGGTAAGTAAAATACCAATCATTGGTAGCAAGGGAAATGTAAAGAAGCGCTTTTGTTAGATGTATATATCAAAACAAATCAATGATATAAAAAAATAAATGTATTCACACATTTATTTTTTTAGAATATTCCGGAATGAAGCACTGTTTTTATACATAAAGTAAAGGGTGTTATTGGTAACCAATTCCAAGTCACCCATATACTCTTTTATGGTTGCATGAAAACCAATTTTAAAATCATTCAATCCATGATATGGATTTTTTGGTAAATCCAAATTGGTAACCCCACCTAAATTGAAGGTATGATATCCTTCCTTCGAATATTTTTCACATAATTTCCATATTAGTAGATGTTTAGCATTTAATCGTTTGTATTTGGTATCATATCCATCCATTAACAAGTAAGCTTCTTTTTGATTGGTTACAACAAGCGCAGAGGCAATGACAATTCCATTTGGCTGCTCTTTTAAAAGATTGGTTGCATAAATCAATTCTTTTTTATATTGATTAAAGAGTTGATCAGCAGCTATTTTTTGATTTAAATATTTTTCTTTGGAAGTATGACTTACATCTACAAGTTTTTGAGTAAGCGTTGCACATATTTTATCTTGCTTATGATATTCTTTTGTAATGGCGCTTAAATAGGTAGCAACATCCAATTTAATATAATAGAAATCTACCATGTGATTGGAAGAAAAGAAGTGATAACAGTCTTTGAAGTATTTTAAATCCCTTGGGTATTTCTTTTGAGTATGCAGGTATAAATATTGCAAGTCATTTTCGTTACCCAAATGCATTTGCAATCCTCTTTTTTCAGCACTTCTTATCTTTGTACGGAATTCTTTTCTTATATTGCGAAAGAGTTGATAATAAGGAAGATCGAGTGAAATGACTGCTTCATATCTAGGTTTTAAAGATTCAAAAAAATGATTGTATCCTAAATGACGATATCCTAGTTGTTTCAAATGATCCAAGCAAAGGTCGTAGTTAGTGTCTTTTCTAATCAAACGATTCCATGGCTCATGAGTATACCTTAATAGATATGGATTTAATTTGATCGCTATCACATTTCGTTTACCTAGGTATTTTTTGATTTCTTTTGTAAATAGTTCCAACAATTCAAAGTTATGATAGTCAATTAAAAAGCCACGAGGTGCATACGCATATTTAAAATTGTGTATTTTATCAATTAAAATAAGAGAAGCAGCTAGAATTTGTCCTTTTTCATCAACCAGTCCTAAAAAAACACTTTCAAAATTTTGATTGTTCATTACAAATGCATATTCTTTTGTTTGATATACAGAATGGATATTGTAATAATCAGTAAATCTTGCAAATTCACTATTGGTTAATTCTTTTAGTATCATATATTTCACCTTTTATCTATTATAGCATTTTTTTAGGTTTATAAATAAAAAACCTTGTGAAATATAAGAAATCGTGTTAATATAACTGGAGAACAAAATGGGTAGATTATTTCCAAAGAAAGTCTTTCGTTTAACCATAAAAAGGATAGTGATAGATATGAATGGACGAAGTGAAAAAAATATTTACACCTACTATAGCGCATATAGTCGCACTGTGATTGAGTGTGTATATGCTTATGCACCACAGGGTTTAAGGAATATATTTACAAAAAAATGGGGAACTTATCTAAATGGTGAAAAATATATACACTTGGAGGAAAAGGAACAAGTATTATTTGAACGCTACAGTAAATGGTTTGAAGAACAGCTTATGATTGCAAGTGAATTGTTGAAAAAAGGATATACTGTAAAACAAGTAATTGCCAATAGGAAAGATGGAGTACGATTAAATGAACAAACCATTATAAAAGAACCAGTTATAAAAGAACCAATTAAGAAAGCGCCCATCAATCGAGATTCTACTAAAATTTTAAATAGTATAAATGAAATTCTTGTTCGTTATCAGATAACATTAGAGGAATTGAATGAATTTGCATGTGAATTACCAAAAACTGAAAAAATAAGTTTTATTTATTACTATGGAATAGATAATCGTAAAAGGTATAACATTGCTAAAATTGCCCAAACGTTAGCGTCCAATAAAATTGTATTAGAATGTACAAGAAATCAGGTAGTAGCTTATCTTCAATCTGTATTTCAAAAGCTAGACAAAAATTATCATATTCTGGATGAAAAGTTGGAAAAGGAAAGTTTTTATCCAGAAGCGCGTAATTCCAAAGTTCGTAAGTCAAATGCTTCAAAAGTAATTGCTGTTAAAATTTATCATGGGCTTCAAGAAGTGTTAGAAAAATATGAGTTGTCAGAAGAACAATTCAATGAACTAATGAAGAGTTTGACAAAAGAGCAACAAATGAGTTTTCAATATGTAAATGGAATCAATCGTCCTTGTTTGTCAATTGATATGGCTGCAAAATTATTGGGTTGCGATAATCAAGCAGTAAGAACTCATTTAAACTTTGTAGAAACAGAATTGAAAAAATATCAAGAAAAAAATGCGAAAATAAGACTTTCTTTGAACAATTCTTCAGAAAGAAAAACACCTGAAATAATGGAAAGTATGTATGAAGGGTTTCTAGAAGAGGATAAGAAGTACGTAACCGAAGTGGTTTTGTATTGGAAAAAGAATAATAAAAAGTATTATGATTTAATTGAAAAAATATATGGGGATACCTATGATAAACTGAATGTAGAAGCATATAAGCAATTAACCAAAGAAGAAAAAGAAAAGTTATCTACTATTAATAATAGGTTAAAACAAATGGTAGAAGTAAGGAAAAATGAAAACTTTATATTTCATCATGGTAAAAAACCTAAACAAAGTATGTATGAGGGGTTTCTAGAAGAGGATAAGAAGTATGTAACCGAAGTGATTTTATATTGGGAAAAAAATAATAAGGAGTATTATAATTTAATTAAAAAAGTATATGGGGATACTTATGATAAATTGAATGTAGTAGCATATAAGCGATTAATCAAAAAAGAAAGACGAGTATTATCGATTATAAAAAGTAATTTATACCAAAGAGTGGAAGTAAGGAAAAATGCAATAAAAAATGAAAACTTTATATTTCATAGTAGAAAACTCAAAAAAAGTATGTATGAAGGGTTTCTAGAAGAGGATAAGAAGTATGTAACCGAAGTGATTTTGTATTGGAAAAAAAATAATAAAGAGTATTATGATTTAATTGAAAAAGTATATGGATCTACTTATGATAAACTGAATGTAGAAGTATATGAGCAATTAACCAAAGAAGAAAAAGAAAAGTTATCTATTATTAAAAAGCGTTTAAATAAAAGAATAATTATTTCTTTTAAAAATAATGCAAATGGAACGATTCCGTTACGAGGGAAAAACCCTAAACAAAGTATGTATGAGGGGTTTCTAGAAGAGGATAAGAAGTATGTAACCGAAGTGATTTTGTATTGGGAAAAAAATAATAAAAAGTATTATGATTTAATTAAAAAAGTATATGGGGATACTTATGATAAATTGAATGTAGAAGCATATAAGCAATTAACCAAAGAAGAAAAACACTTGTTAATTGATATAAAAGAACATTTAAGTTGTATGGTAATTACTCGTAAGAAAAATAATAGAAATGGAACGATTCCATTAAGAGGAAAAAAAATTAGACAAAGTATGTATGAAGGGTTTCTAGAAGAGGATAAGAAGTATGCAACCGAAGTGATTTTGTATTGGGAAAAAAATAACAAAGAGTATTATAATTTAGTTAAAAAAGTATATGGGGATACTTATGATAAACTGAATGTAGAAGCATATAAGCAATTAACCAAAGAAGAAAAAGATAAGTTGTCTACTATTAATATTAGGTTAAAACAAATGGCGAAAGTAAGGAAAAATAAAAATGAAAACTTTGTATTTTATGGTCAAAAACCCAAACAAAGTATGTATGAAGGGTTTCTAGAAGAGGATAAGAAGTATGT
>CAJUHL010000012.1:0-29818 GCA_910586425.1 uncultured Bacilli bacterium | reverse complement strand
TGAAGGGTTTCTAGAAGAGGATAAGAAGTATGTAACCGAAGTGATTTTGTATTGGGAAAAAAATAATAAAAAGTATTATGATTTAATTAAAAAAGTATATGGGGATACTTATGATAAATTGAATGTAGCAGCATATAAGCGATTAACCAAAAAAGAAAGACGAGTATTATCGATTATAAAAAGTAATTTATATCAAAGAGTGGAAGTAAGGAAAAATGCTATAAAAAATGAAAACGTCATATTTTACGGGAAAAAACCCAAACAAAGTATGTATGAAGGGTTTCTAGAAGAGGATAAGAAGTATGTAACCGAAGTGATTTTGTATTGGAAAAAAAATAATAAAGAGTATTATGATTTAATTGAAAAAGTATATGGAGTTACTTATGATAAACTAAAGGCAGAAGTATATCAGAAATTAACCAAAGAAGAAAAACGAAAGTTATCTACTATTAATAATAATAGGTTAAAACAAATGGTAGAATTAAGGAAAAATGAAAACTTTATATCTCATGGTAAAAACCTCAAAAAAAGTATGTATGAAGGGTTTCTAGAAGAGGATAAGAAGTATGTAACCGAAGCGATTTTGTATTGGAAAAAAAATAATAAAAAGTATTATGATCTAGTTAAAAAAGTATATGGGGATACTTATGATAAATTGAATGTAGTAGCATATAATCAATTAACCAAAGAAGAAAGGCGATTATTATCAATTATAAAAGATAATTTATATTCTCTGGTAGAAAAAAGAAAAAGGAAAGATAAAACCTTAAATCAAAAATTACAACAGAATGAAAATATTATAATTTCTCAAAATCAAATATTGATTAAAGATATATTTCAAAACGAAATTATGCAAATCGGTAGATATGTACATATGCAGTTGAAAAGTCAAAACCGCGAAAGTCAAAAAAATGCAATTTATATATGGAATATGGTAGAAAATCTTTTCGAAAAACCAATAACTGATGTAAGGGCTTTTCATCGTATGATAGAAATGCTAAATATATTACAACAATCACCTGTATATTTAAATCCTATGGATGAAAAAATAGTCAAAATAAAAATATAAAATGTAAAGAATGATAAATAAAGTCGTTCTTTTTCTATGAGCATGATATAATAGATGTGAGATAAATCATTAGGAGGAACATATGTCAAAGATAAAAAATATATTTGCAAGAGAAATATTGGATTCAAGGGGGAATCCTACTGTTGAAGTAGATGTAACATTAGAAAGCGGAATTTTTGCACGTGCAAGTGTACCATCTGGTGCTTCAACTGGTTCAAAAGAAGCATTAGAATTACGTGATCAAGATAAAAATCGTTTTCATGGGAAAGGGGTTTTAAAAGCGGTTGAAAATGTTAATACCAAAATATGTCCCATTTTAGTTGGAAAAGATGTGCATCATCAAAAGGAAATCGATGAGGCCATGATCGCACTTGATGGAACCAATGCTAAAAGTCACTTGGGCGCCAATGCTATATTAGGGGTATCACTTGCTTGTATCAAAGCAGCTGCTCTATATGATAAAAAACCACTTTATGCCTATATAGGAGAAGGAAAAAATTTACCATACCCTATGATGAATATTTTAAATGGTGGAGCACATGCGGATAATAATGTTGATTTTCAAGAATTTATGATCATTCCACAAGCAGATACCATTCAAGATCGCATTCGGATTGGTTCTGAAGTATTTCATTCTTTAAAAAAAGTATTGGTAGAAAAAGGTTATAGCACAGGAGTAGGCGATGAAGGTGGCTTTGCTCCTAACTTAAATTGTAACAAAGAAGCGCTTGATTTCATTTGTACAGCCATTGAAAAAGCAGGTTATACCCCAGGGAAAGAGGTTAACCTAGCAATGGATGTTGCGGCCAGTGAATTTTATGAAGATGGCAAGTATAAACTTGCAGGAGAACAAAGAATCTTAAGCAGTAGTCAAATGGTAGACTTTTTAGAAGAACTTGTACAACAATACCCAATTGTTTCAATTGAAGACGGATTACATGAAACTGATTATGAAGGTTGGAAAGAGCTAACCAGTCGTTTGGGTCATCAGATACAAATCGTTGGAGATGATGTATTTGTAACCAATCCTAAAATTTTTGAACAAGGGATTGTGATGGGAATTGGCAATGCCATTTTGTTAAAAGCCAATCAAATTGGAACCATAACTGAACTATTGGAAACCATTGAACTTGCCAAACGAAATGGATATAAAACAGTTCTATCCCATCGAAGTGGTGAGACCGATGATAGTTTTATTGCCGATTTTGCGGTAGGACTAGATTTAGGACAAATAAAAACGGGTTCCATGTCTCGTATGGACCGTATTTGTAAATATAATCAACTCATTCGAATTGAAGAAGATATAGAAAAAGATAACAAAACATCAATTTTGTGATAAAAATAGTAAACTATTTTTAAAAAATTTTCATAAAACGAAAGAATGTATGCAGATGGAAGAAACTCCATATAATAAAAAAGAGATGCGTAGAACTTTCGTATGTTAAGTGTTGTCTTTAGTGGAATTTAAGAAAAGAAAACAAAAGGAGAATGTTATCCTTTTGTTTTTTGTACCTGATTTGATTCAATTGTTCGATACATACTAGCGATTTGTAAATATAATTGCTGCTGTTCTGGTGTGAGTAGTTGTTCCCATACCATTGCTCGTACCATTGGATTAGAAGCCATAATTTCTGTATCGCCTCCATTATGATAGATAGAAATGAAACCTGAATCTTTTAGCTTTTGAATGGAAAGCATGATGGTCTCTGGATTTATACCTGCTAGTAAATTCGCAAAATTTTCTTGTTGTTTGAATTGTTCCATTTTATCAATTAAATCATTTAATAACACACTGTTGATACATTCGTAATAAGCTACACCAAGAAATGAAATTATTTTTTCATCCACGCTATTTTCTAAAATATCATATTTTTTATAATTCTTTTGCAATTGAAAAACCTCCTTAAAATTATTATAATAGCTGGCTTTTTAAAAGTCAATCATAGACGTGATAATGAATATTTGTTATAATGAAAACGGTGAGATATATGTTTGTGCAAGTTTTAGTAGAATTAAAAACCAACCAAATCGCAAAAACGTTTACCTATCATGTTCCAATGATACTAGAAACACAAATAGAAATTGGAAAACGAGTACTGGTACCTTTTGTACATCAACAATTAGAAGGATTTATCTTAAAAATAGAATCCACTTTTGAAGGGGACTACAAAGTAAAAGAAATTACATCCATAGTAGATTCTGAACCAGTATTAAATGAAGAGCTATTAGAACTTGGAAAATATATATCTAAAAAAACAATGTGCAATTTAATTCATGCATATCAAACAATGCTCCCAACTGCCTTAAAAGCCAAAAAAAATAGAAACATATCTAAAAAATACGAGAAATTTATTGTTTTTGAAAATCCCGATTATAATCCCAAATCTATTACATCAGCTGGATTACAAATCTTAAACCGTATGGATGGCGAAGAAAAAGTATCCAAAAAAGAATTAAATCAAATTTCTGCTTCGGCACTGCAAACATTAATCAAACACCATATCTTAAAAGAAATAGAAGAAGAATCATATCGTAGAAAAAATAAAATACGAAAACAAATTTCAAAGCCAACATTGAAAGAAGAACAAAAAAAAGTGTTACAACAAATAATACTGAATCAATTTCATCCTTATTTATTACATGGCGTAACAGGGTCAGGAAAAACAGAAGTGTATATGCGATTGATTGAACAAGTATTAGAACAAGGAAAAGAAGCAATTGTTTTGGTTCCTGAAATTAGTTTAACACCACAATTGATTGAAACATTTGAAACCAGATTTCCAGAAAAAATTGCCGTTTTACATAGTCGATTAAGTCATGGGGAAAAATACGATGAATGGCGAAAAATTGAACGAAGGGAAGTTTCTATTGTCATAGGAGCAAGAAGTGCCATATTTGCCCCCTTTACTAATTTGGGTATTATCATTGTCGATGAAGAGCATTCCACTACCTATAAACAAGAAAATACACCAAAATACCATGCCATTGATATTGCATTATGGAGAGCCAAACACCATCAAATTCCAATTGTTTTGGGAAGTGCAACCCCATCAATTGAGAGTTATACTAGAGCAAAATCAGGAATTTATACACTATGTGAAATGCAACATAGAATAGAACAAAATTTACCCAATGTAATTTTAGTGGACATGAAAGAAGAAATACGAAAAGGGAATGCCATTTTATCAGAACGATTACTTCAAAAAATCAAAGAAAAAATTGCCAAAAAGGAGCAGATAATCCTTTTATTAAATCGAAGAGGTTATACTACCATACGTACTTGTAAAAATTGCGGATACACACACAAATGCCCAGCCTGTGATATTCCACTTACGTTTCATCGAACAATAAATCAAATGCAATGTCATTATTGTGGGTATCAAACAATGCCAATCCAAACTTGTTGTGAATGTCATAGTGAGAATATGCAGCAATATGGGATGGGAACTGAAAAATTAGAACAATATTTACAAGAACAAATGCCTGAAGTTCACATCCTACGAATGGACAATGATACCACTACAAAAAAAGGAAGTCATGAACGTATGATTCAAGACTTTTTGGAAGAAAAATATCAAATTTTAATTGGAACGCAAATGATTGCCAAGGGGCTTAATTTTCCAAAAGTGACATTGGTCGGAGTAATCAATGGGGATGCGAGTTTAAATATTCCTGATTTTAGAAGTGCAGAAAGAACATTTCATTTGCTCTCTCAAGTAGCTGGTCGAGCTGGAAGGGGAAGTCTAGAAGGGGAAGTGATTATTCAAGCATTTCACATTGACCATTATAGTATTGAAAAGGCAAAACAACACGACTATCAAGGCTTTTATGAACAGGAAATGATGATTCGAAAACAGTTACATTATAGTCCTTACTGTAATTTATGTTTAATTTCTTTAAAGTCAAAGAATGATGTGTATGCAATGGAAGAAGGGAAAAAAATTGCTGCTGATTGGAGACGTCAAAATTTAAAACCAATCATTGTTCTTGGACCTAGTTTTGCCTTAATTCCAAAAATCAACCATATTTATCAAGTACAACTAATTTTAAAATACAAAAAAATAGAAGATATTTATGACAATTTAAAAACGATACAAGAGATGTATCGTCATAAAAAGGGGATAGAATTCGATATTGATTTTAATCCAATCCGGTTTTAATGGATTGGATTTATTCATATCGGTACATTTTATTTTGATAAATAGAATCCATTTTTTCGTCTGGATAGTGTTGATCAATAAAGCGTTCGAAACCATTCATTGGAGGGATGTGATGTTTTCTTTCGTCTTGCCGAATGGAAGCAACTACCGATAGAAAAATATCGATACCAAGTAAAATAAATAAAATAAATGTAATCAGATAGCCAAAGTGATTTTGTAATTTATCACACATATGAATGATTATAGGGTATATAAACTGCATAAACAAAAGTGCAATACCTCCCCACATCAAAGCATGAAACAAACTAGTTCTTCCATTGAAATTACAAAAACAATTGCTATAATCCCATGAAATGGTACCAAATATGTATTCTTGCATCAAAGACATGATGTATTCTATCATACCGCCCGTTAACATTCCAATCAAGAAAATATGAATCGGTTTTTGAAATTTACAAAGTATAATAGAAATCATCACACATCCAATTCCATATACTTGAGAAAGAGGACCATAGAGTAATCCCTGTCTGCTCACCCAAGTACCATGTTTTACTAGTTCTAACATACCTTCAAATACATATCCAAACAAAGAACCAAATAAAAATAACCAAAAAACAGTCATGAAAGATTTTACCCATTTTTTCAAAAGCATTCACTCCCTACATCATTTTTATTATAACATATATTTTTAAATCTTAAAAAGGAAGTAGAAAAACATGACAAAATTGTAAGATAATGGTAAAATGGAAACTAGGTGATAATATGGACATAAATGACATTGATTTAAAAAAAGAAGTTAGAATTGTATTTATGGGAACACCCGATTTTGCTGTTCCAATTTTACAAGGGTTGATCGAAAATTATACAGTCAGAGCAGTGGTCACTCAACCAGATAAACCCGTAGGACGTAATGGAAAGATATTAGAGCCACCCATTAAAAAACTGGCGCAAGCAAATACCATTTTGGTATTACAACCTCCAAAATTAAAAGCAGAATGGGAAAACATTATTGCACTAAAACCAACATTGATTATTACATGTGCTTATGGACAAATATTGCCAAGAGAACTATTGGTGTACCCAGCTTATGGATGTATCAATGTGCATGCATCTTTGTTGCCCAAATTAAGAGGAGGAGCACCCATTCATCATGCCATATTGGATGGACATAAAAAAACGGGAATTACCATTATGCATATGAGTCCCAAAATGGATCAAGGAGATATGATTGCTCAAGCTGAAATTCCAATTGCTGATACTGATACCGCATCTAGTTTACATGATAAATTAAAACTACTTGGAAGAGATTTGTTGTTAGAAGTGTTACCTTCTATCATTGATGGAACTGCTCCTAGAATAAAACAAGAAGAAGCCGAAGCAACCTATGGATTCAATATTACAAGAGAAGATGAAAAAATAGATTTTTCTAAAACCAAAAAACAAGTATATAATAAAGTAAGAGGACTTAATAGTTGGCCAGGCGCTTATACGAGATTGGATGGGAAAGTCATTAAAGTGTGGGAGTGCTATATGACAGAAGAAACTTATCCTAATTTAGTGGATGGGCAAATTACAAATTTATACACAAATGGAATTGGGATAAAAGTATCCAATGGAGAAGTTGTGTTTACACAAATTCAACCAGAAGGAAAAACCAAAATGAGTGCAGTAGATTTTATCAATGGATTTCAAAATAAGGAATCTTTAAAAGGAAAGATTTTTGAAACATGAAAGCCTTTTTTCAAAAGCTAAAGATTTTACATAAAAATCCTAAAAGTCGTGCTTTATTAGAAATAGGTCTTTACCTTTTTTTCTTTCTCACTCTTTTTATAATCTTGAATATTAAATCTTCTCATAAAGTATATGAAACCGTAGAACAACAATATGAAACATTAAGTAATTTTCCTTATACTATGGTAGTGTATAAAGAAAATCAAATCTATCATATTATAGGGAATAAAAATGAATTTTTAGTCGAAGAACAAGATCAATCATACCAAATAATAAATACCAATATCTTAGATAAAGACAATCATTTGGTATCTACATTTGATTGGTATTTATTTTTTCCACACAAACTTTCTTCTTTTATCAAAAATGGCATAATCAATGCCAAAACCCAATATAAAGATGGAAGTCAAAAAATAGAATATGAAATGGAGTGTCAACGATGGAATCCTACCCAAGAAGGAATGTGCTATTTTGAGACTCTACAAAAAGAAAATAAGATTACACAAGTAATATTAAAAGTAGCGCAATCATATTCTATTGAGATTCATTATCAAAAGCATACTTTAGAACAATAGTTCTAGTTGCATTTTTTCTTTCAATATGGTATCTTATTAAAAGTTAGGAGGTCAAATGATGGAAACTTTATTAGTCATTGTATCAATTTTGTTAATTGCGATTGTACTATTACAAGCTGCCAAAGCAGAAAGTGCTTCTAATGCCTTTACAGGAGGAAACGACAGCTTATTTAAAAATAGAAAAGAACGTGGTGGAGAATTATTTATTACAAGATTAACATTTTGTTTGGGTGCTGCTTTCTTTATTATTTGTTTTATTTTAGGATTTTAGAATCTATGCCTAATCCTTACTGTAATTCAATCCAGAAGTCTAAACTCTGGATTTTTTATTTATATCTTACAATATTGTAACCAAATAGCGGTATAAAACGTGCTATAATGATACAAAAGGAGGTGCAGAAAGTCAGATATATTGGACTTTCCATTGATATGAGTTATCTTACTTCAATCGAAAAAGCAATCATTGTATTTCCATTGATTGCCCTTCTTTTTACCATTCCTTTTGTTTTACAACAATATCATAAATATGGATCCATTCATAAATTACGAGTTTTGATCATCTATTCTTTTATTTTATATTTCATTTGTATTTATTTTCTGGTTATTTTACCACTTCCAAAAAGGGATACAGTAGTATGGAAGCCAGATAGAGTAAGGATTGTTCCGTTTCAATTTATAATGGACTTTATCAAAGACACTTCTTTTCGAATCAATAATCCATCCACTTATTTCAAGGCTTTATTAGAACCCTGTTTTTATACAGTAATATTCAATGTATTTATGTTTGTTCCATTTGGTATGTATTTAAGATATTATTTTAGATGTAATTTCAAAAAAGTAATGGGGTGTAGTTTTCTTCTTAGTTTATTTTTTGAAGTTACACAATTAACAGGACTTTATTTTATTTATCCTTATCCTTACCGTATTTTTGATGTGGATGATTTGATCATCAATACACTTGGTGGCATATTAGGGTATTTACTGATGGGAAAAATGGGTCATTTTCTACCTACACGAGAAAAAATGGACGCAGAATCTTTTCAAATCGGGAAGTCTGTTTCTGGATTGAGACGAATTACCATATTTTGCTTGGATTTTGTTATTTATAATATGTTAAATATAATCCTTTTTCTTATGGGAATGCCAAAATATAGTTTCCTCATATTTTTATTTTACTATGGGATTTACCCAATGATTTCAAATGGAAAAACATTGGGTAGTCAATTTTTAAATGTTAGATTTGATTGTTTACGATGGAAAGGATTGCGGATTTTGTTGCGACATATCCTTTTATATGTATACTATTTTGGAATTCCAATTGCAGGTTTGTATGTAACAGTGCAATTGGTTTGGGTCCATTTTCAACCCATAACAGCTATTTCTGTTTGTTTTATCAGTATCCCCTTTATATTCTTATTTTATATGGTAAATGCAGTTTTCATTTTAAAGAAAAAAAGACGCTTTTATGATGTTTTCTTTGGTATTACTTACCATAGTACAATTGATGTAGAAAAAAATAAAAAGGCAGAAGAAATCCAATCTAATTGAAGCAAATGATATAAAAACGAACAAACTTATGGTATAATGATGTTAAGGTGATTTTATGTATGAATATATGAAGGGAATTATCACAGAAGTAGAAAGTAATTATATTGTATTGGAACAAAATGAAACTGGATATTTAATCTATACAGGAAATCCTTATTTTTTTCACATCAATGAAACCTATCAAATATATGTTTATCAATATGTAAGGGAAGATGAGATTTCGTTATATGGATTTGCATCAAAAGAAGAAAAAGATTTATTTTTAAAACTAATTAATGTCAAAGGACTTGGTTGTAAAATGGCTCTACCTATGCTTGCGACGGGGTCTATTAGCGGAATTATTGATGCCATTGAAAGAGAAAATATCTCATATCTAAAAAAATTTCCTAAAATTGGGGACAAAGTTGCTAGACAAATTATTCTGGATTTAAAAGGAAAATTAGTGAGTCAAGAACACATTCAAAATACAAAAATCAATGAGGAATTGACAGAAACATTAAAGGCACTAGGTTATAAACATGGAGACATTGAAAAAGTGAGTTCCAAAATCGATGGTACCTTAAAAATAGAAGATCAAGTAAAAGAAGCATTGAAATTATTATTAAAATAAAGGAGGGATGATATGGAAGAGCGAATTGTAACAGGAGAAGAAAAAGAAGAGGATGCCTTTGAAGAAAATATTCGGCCAAATAGTCTAGAAGAATATATTGGTCAAAAAGAAGCCAAAGAAAATCTAGATATTTTTATCAAAGCTGCTAAAATGAGAGAAGAACCATTGGATCATGTGTTACTCTATGGGCCTCCAGGATTAGGAAAAACCACTCTTGCTTATATTATTGCAAATGAACTGGAAAGTCATATCAAAACAGCAAGTGGTCCATCCATTGAAAAAAGTGGCGATTTAGCAGCAATTTTATCTACATTAGAACCTGGAGATGTTCTTTTTATTGATGAAATTCATAGAATGCCTAGATATATTGAGGAAATTTTATATCCTGCTATGGAAGATTTTGTTTTGGATATTGTCATTGGGAGCGAATCGTCTTCTAAAAATATACGAATTGATTTACCACCTTTTACATTGGTTGGGGCAACGACACGCGCTGGGGATTTATCAAGCCCCCTACGAGATCGTTTTGGAATTATTGCAAAACTACAGTATTATACCGTAGAAGAATTGACCGAAATTGTAAAACGTACAGGCCGTGTTTTGGAAATAGAAGTGGAAGCACCAGCTGCAGTGGAATTAGCAAGGCGTAGTAGAGGTACTCCAAGAATTGCCAATCGTTTACTCAAACGTGTACGTGATTTTGCGATGGTAATAGGGGATGGAGTAATTACATTAGAAATGACCAAAATGGCTTTGGATAAATTAAAAGTCGATGAGATTGGATTGGATGATACCGATTATCATTTATTAAAATCGATCATTGAAAAATTCAATGGGGGACCAGTTGGCATTGAGGCAATAGCTTCTTCAATTGGTGAAGAGCAAACAACCATTGAAGATGTCTATGAACCTTATCTATTGCAACTTGGATTCTTAAAAAGAACCAGTAGAGGTCGAATTGTTACGAAATTGGCATATGAACATTTAAAAATGGAATATCAAGAAGATATGTTTGAATAGGGGGATACAATGAAAACACAAGATTTCGATTATGAATTGCCAGAACATTTAATTGCACAGACACCAATTGAAAAAAGAGATACCTCTAGAATGCTTGTTTTGAATAAGAAAACAGGAGAAATCAAGCATAAGCATTTTCATGATATTATAGAAGAATTACAAAATGGAGATGTCCTTGTATTAAATAATACAAAGGTTATACCAGCACGTCTTTATGGCATCAAAGAAGAAACAGGTGCTTCTATTGAATTGTTATTATTAAAAGAAAAAGAAAATGATACTTGGGAATGTTTGACAAAACCTGCTAAAAGAGTGAAAGTAGGTACCACCATTTCCTTTGGAGATGGGCGCTTGCAAGCTACTTGTATCGCTGTAAAAGAAGAGGGAATTCGCATTTTTCAATTGCAATATGAAGGTATTTTATATGAAATACTAGATCAATTAGGAGAAATGCCACTTCCTCCTTATATTCATGAAAAATTAGAAAATAAAGACCGTTATCAAACTGTATATGCTAAAAATGAGGGAAGTGCCGCAGCTCCAACAGCAGGACTTCATTTTACAAAAAATTTGTTAGATGAATTGACAAAAAAAGGCATTCAAATTGTATATGTTACCCTACATGTAGGACTTGGAACATTTCGTCCAGTAACAGTCGAAGATGTCACAACCCATCAAATGCATAGTGAATTTTATCAAATGGATGAAAATACAGCCAATATATTAAATGTTGCCAAACAAGAAGGAAGAAGAATTATGGCGGTAGGAACTACTTCAACACGTGTTTTAGAAACCATTATGAAGTTATATCACCAATTTCAAGCTTGTAGTGGTTGGACCGATATTTTTATCTATCCAGGGTACCAATTTGAAGCCATTGATGGTTTAATTACCAATTTCCATTTGCCCAAGTCTACATTACTGATGTTAGTCAGTGCCTTGGCAGGAAAAGAACATATTTTATGTGCATATCAAACGGCAGTTAAACTAGAATATCGCTTCTTCTCATTTGGGGATAGTATGTTGATTCAATAAGATAGAGTTTAAAAAAATATTAGCTAAATTGGTAAAAAGAATAAATGGATATTCTTTAGAAGAAAGATTTCGAAGGGATATGAACAATGCAAAGTACCAGTTGTTTTATAAAAAAATGATGATATTATTTTCAGGCATTCAAATTAAGTGGCGCGATGAACAAACGTTTACAAAAATCAGATCGTAATCAAAAAGGAAGTGACATATGAATAAAGTAATATGTATTGTTGGACCAACTGCAGTTGGAAAAACAAAATTGAGCATTGAACTTGCCAAAATTTATAATGGCGAAGTCATCAATGCTGATAGTACACAAATCTATAAAGGACTTGATATTGCCACTGCAAAAGTAACCGAAGAAGAAAAAGAAAATATAAAACATCATTTATTGGGTATTAGAAATTGGGATGAACTCTATACATTATACGATTATCAAAGGGATTGTAGGGCGAAAATAGAAGAGATTCTTGCACAAAATAAAACCCCTATTTTAGTTGGGGGAACAGGACTTTATATCAAAGCTGCTTTGTATGACTACCAATTAGAAGAAGAACCCATAAGCATAACCTCATATTCAGAAGAAACTCTAATTTTATATAATCGTTTGAAAAAAATCAATCCCAATACCACCATTCATCCCAACAATCGTAAACGAATAGAACGTGCTTTAAGTTATTATGAACAAACAGGAAAAATATTAGAACAAAAGCCAAAAGCACAAAAATTGCTTTATCCTACGATTATGCTTGGCTTGACAACCGAAAGAGATATTTTATATCAAAAAATCAATCAACGTGTGGATACTATGGTCCAAAAAGGATTATTAGAAGAAGCAAAAGCGATCTATGACCAGCCTTTGCGTACCAAAGCGATTATGACTCCTATTGGTTATAAAGAACTATTTGCTTATTTTAGCGGAGTAGATACTCTAGAACATTGTCTTGTGCAAATCAAACAACATAGCCGTAATTATGCCAAAAGACAATATACTTGGTTTCAAAATCAAATGCAAGTCGAATGGCTCTCTGTTGATTTTTTACATTTTAAACGAACCATTCAACTTGCCTGTGAACGAGTGAACCAAATAGAAAAAACACTTTTATGACTGGATTTTCATTTCAACACATACAATATAGGTAGAAAATACCTATTTTCTTATATAAAAAGAAATGCTATAATAAAAAACACAGGAGGCGTTTTTATGCAAAGGTATTTTGCCAAACAAAAAAGCGAGAACTATTTTATCTTAAATGAAGATGACATATATCACATTCAAACAGTAATGCGGATGGATGAACATGATAAAATACAAGTCGTGTGTGATGAAAAAGTGTATTTATGTTGTCTAGAAAATGTAAATAAAACTTTGCAAATTCGGTTGGAAAAAGAGCTAGAAATACCGCAAAATAAGATGCCTAAAATTACAATAATCATTCCTCTTTTAAAAGAACACAAAATGGATTTGATTCTTCAAAAGGCAACGGAATTGGGTGTGGATACCATTATTCCTATCGAAACAGAACGTAGCATTATCAAGCGAAAAGAAGAAAAAGAGGGTAAAAAATTAGAGCGTTGGAGACGAATTTGTAAAGAAGCAAGTGAACAATCCCACAGAATCGATATTCCCACAATTTATCCAATTCAAACTCTGGAAACTATGAGTCCTTTAGAAGGGTTGAATCTCATTTGTAGTACAGTGGAGACACAAAAAAATATTCGTTTTATTTTGAATTCAAACCCAACTTGTGATAGAATAAATATAGCGATTGGTCCAGAAGGTGGATTTTCAAAACTAGAAGAACAAATGTGGAATGAGTTCGGATTTATCTCTACTTCATTGGGACATCGTATCATGCGTGTAGAAACAGTACCACTATATATACTTAGTGTACTTAATTTTTATTATATGGAGTGAAGTGTATGATTGATATTGATATAAATAATCAAATTATGTTAGTAATTGCGGCTTTTGTGATTCTTTTGTTGCTTGGGAATGTATTATACATTATTTTAAAAGACCATAAAAAAGACAAAGAAGAAATCGATGCGATTATGAATGAAGTCGCAGAAAAAGAAGTAAAAAAAGTGATAGAAGAGAAAAAAATAGAACCACATGAAGTTTTGGTTCCAGTGAAGGAACCAGAAGAAGTTCCAAAATCGATGATAGAGCCAGAGGAAGTGGAACCCGTTAGTTTCATTACAAAAAAATCAGAAATTGAAGAAATGTTAGAAAAAATGCAACAAGATTTAGACGCCAAATCAGAAGATGTAGTAGAGACATTTGAAAAAGAACAAGAAGAAAAATCTATCATTAGTTACCAAGAATTATTAAAGACGATTCATAAAGAAGAAGTAGTACAAAAAAGTTATATAAAAGAACCAGTGATAGAAGAGGTTGTGCTAGATCCAATCGAACCCATTGCCAATCCTGCTACACAAAATCTGTTAAAAGAAAGTATAGAACCAATTGTTGAAAATAAACCAAAAGAAACAGAAGCCGTGAAAAAGTTCAAAAATACGGATTTTATTTCTCCCATATATGGAAAAATGGAAGAACATTTTGAATATCCAAAAGTACCTTCCTTTCAATCCAAAGAAAAAGAAGTGGAACGCTATGATATAATATCAGAAGCGAGTGAAAAAGATGTGCTTGATGATTTTGATGATCCATTGGAAAAAAATCAAATCAATGATTATTTAGAAGATTTTGGATTTCATAGGCATATGAAAATTGATAGTTTGGAACAAACTTTAGATATGGCACCCATTAGCCCTGAAATCAAAGCCAATGAGGAATTTTTAAAAGCACTAAAAGAATTTAGAAAAAATCTAGAATAGGCAAAATGCCTATTTTTTAGGAGGATTTATATGAAATTTAATATTTATACATTGGGATGTAAAGTCAATACTTATGAATCTAATGTAATGCGTGACCAACTGTGCAATCAAGGCTACATAGAAGTAGCAACAGAAGAGCCTGCGGATATTTCTATCATCAATACATGTACAGTGACTAATACAGCTGACCATAAATCCATGAAAACCATTAAACATGCCATACGTCAAAACCCGAATGCAATCATTGTGGTAAGTGGCTGTTTTTCTCAAAATAAGAAACAGGTTGCGATTGAAGGTGTGGATATTGTCATTGGAAATCAAGGAAAATCTAAAATAGTGGAATACATAGAAACCTTTTTACAGAATCAAAAGAAAATACAAGATGTACGTGAGATGAAACAGTTACAATTTGAACCCATGAAATTGAATAATTTTAATAAAACAAGGGCCTTTGTTAAAATTCAAGATGGCTGCAATAATTTTTGCACCTATTGTGTCATTCCTTATACAAGAGGGAATGTCAGGAGTAAAAGTCCAATTGATGTATTAGAAGAGGTTAAAGAATTGGTTTTAAATGGACACAAAGAGATTGTATTAACAGGCATTCATACAGGAAATTATGGGACCGATTTGAAACACTATGACTTTGCTGATTTATTAAATGATTTGATTCAAATCCAAGGATTAGAACGTATTCGAATTTCTTCTATTGAAATTACAGAATTGAATGATCGTGTACTAGATGTATTTGCTAAGAGTTCTATTTTGGTGGATCATCTACATATTCCTTTGCAAAGCGGGTCTAATACTGTCTTAAAACGAATGAATCGCAAATATGATATCCAGTACTTTATTCATAAGATGGAACAAATTCGAACAATTAGACCGAATATTGCAATCACAACCGATGTCATTACTGGATTTCCAGGAGAAACAGAAGAAGAATTTATGGAAACCGTAGCAACCATTCAAAGCGTAAAATTTGCCAAACTTCATGTGTTTCCATATTCCAAACGAGATGAAACAGCGGCTTGTCGGCTTTCCAATCATTTAGACAATGTAACGAAAAAAGAAAGAGCCAGACAATTGCTTTCACTTTCTAGAACATTAGAAATAGAATATATGCAACAATTCATTGGAAAAGAAGTAGAAGTATTGCCAGAAACAATCTATGAACATGGTATTATTGGGCATACAGGCAACTATTTACTGGTTAAAATCCAAACGAAAGACATTAACTTGAAAAAAAATAGATTTGTTGTGATTGAAAGCATTGAATATCCATATTGTAATGGATGTGAAAAAATTCATACACAGAATGAAAGGATAGAAACCGAAAATCAAGAAATTGACAAATCTTTTTCTTGCCATTGTATATAAATTTTGATATGATAAAACTAATGATAGAGGTGATTTACATGAAGAAAGGATTTACATTAGCGGAATTACTGGGTGTCATCATTATTTTAGCATTGATTAGTATGATTGCGATTCCCGCCATTACAACTTCTTTGAATAAACACAAAAAAAATTTATGCAGTACACAAATATCATATATCATTACTGCTGCAAAAAACTGGGGAGCAGATCATTTATTGGAATTGCCAGATGAAGGGGAAACACAAAATATATCACTTTCACAATTGATTCAACAAGGATATATGAAGGGAGATCCTCAAGCTACTACTGAGGAAGAAAAATTAAAAATTATCAATCCCAATACAGAGAAATATTTTGAACCAGACCCAGTTGTAACCATTACCAAAGTGGGAAAAAATTACCAATATAAAATTGATGAAACAACAGAAAATAGTTGTCAAGATTCTACCAAATAAGAGCTTACAAATGAGAACAATGATAGACTTTAAGTCTATTTTTTGTTATAATATAAAAGGTGATTTTAATGCTATATACGTCGTTAGAAAATAAAAAAATAAAAGACATAAAAAAATTAAGTACTAAAAAATATCGGGATAAAACAGGATGCTTTTTAGTCGAAGGGGAACATTTGGTATTAGAGGCTTATAAGACAGGCTATTTAAAAGAACTCATATTAGAACAAGATGCCTTGTTACCTCTTCCTGTGCCAACTTCTTATGTAACCAACGATATTTTGCACGCCATTACAGAATTAGAAACCCCACCACATATCATGGCTATTTGTGAAAAAAAAGAAAATAAAAATTGGGGAAATCATATTTTAATGTTAGATGACATTCAAGACCCTGGTAATTTAGGAACCATTATCCGTAGTGCTGTTGCCTTTCATGTAGACACCATTATCCTTGGACTAGGTTGTGCTGATTTATATAATTCCAAAACCATTCGGGCGAGTCAAGGAATGCTATTTCATATTCATATTGTTCGTCAAGATTTAAAGGCATGTATCGAAGAATTAAAAACCAAAAATTACCAAATTATGGGAACCAAAGTAACGCATGGAAAAAAGATAAAAGATATTGCAAAAAAAGAAAAGTCTGTTATAATAATGGGAAACGAAGGCAATGGTGTTCGAGAAGAAATTTTAGACCTTTGTGATACATACCTATACATTCCTTGTAATGAAGTATGTGAAAGTTTGAATGTTGGGGTTGCAACTAGTATTATTTTATATGAACTAGATAAGTAGGTGAGGTATGCATTATATCTGTATTGGTGAAATTGTAAATACACATGGGATAAAAGGGGAGCTTCGTATTTTATCTGATATAGAATACAAAGATCATATTTTTCAAAAAGGAGTACATCTTTATATTGGAAAAACAAAAAAAGAAGAAACAATTGAGACTTATCGCTTTCATAAAATATATGATATGGTCACCCTTACAGGATTAAATGACATCAATGACGTACTTGGATACAAAGGAGAAAAAGTCTACATTAACCGAGAAGAATTTGTTTTTCCTAGTTTTTTAAAAGAAGATTTAATTGGTCTCAATGTCAAATCAAATGGATATCAAGGCAAGGTAACATCTATCTTAAAAAGTAAGGCTCACGATATTTTAGTCATCGAAAAAGAAGAAAAAAGACATCTAGTTCCTTATGTAGATGCATTGATTGAAAAAATTGACTTTGAACATCATATAATAGAAATAAAAGATATGAAGGGATTATTTGATGAAGATTGACATTTTAACACTCTTTCCTGCCCAATTTGATTCTGTATTCAAAGAATCGATTTTAGGAAGAGCCATTCAAAAAAAACAAGTAGAAATAAAAGTACATAATATTCGTGATTTTTCTTTAGATTCCCATAAAAAAGTAGATGACTATGGTTTTGGTGGAGGTAAAGGAATGGTCCTAATGCCACAACCCATCTATGATGCGATAGAAGCGTTTAGAACCAAAGATAGTTTGGTGATTATGATGACACCACAAGGAGTTCCATATAAACAAAAAATGGCATACGAATTATCCAAACAGAAACATATTATTTTACTTTGTGGACACTATGAAGGCTTTGATGAACGAATTCGAGATATGGTAGATATGGAAATGAGTATAGGAGACTTTATTTTAACTGGTGGGGAAATCGCCAGTATGGCAATTGTGGATAGTATAGTAAGACTATTACCAGGGGTAATCGAAGAAGAGTCTCATTTGCAAGAATCATTTCACGATGATTTATTAGACTATCCTGTTTATACCAAGCCAGTTGATTTTCATGGCAAGAAGGTACCTGATGTACTACTTTCTGGGCATCATGAAAATATTCGAAAATGGAGATTAGAACAAAGTGAATTAAAAACACGATTAAGAAGACCTGATTTATTAGAAAAGAGTTGATTTCATGCAAGCAAAGTGCTATGTCATTCAAAGGGTAGAAAAAGGGGCTGAAGCAGTTAAACTTTCCCATCAAAAAATGGAAGGTTTTCGCGTAACGCCACACAATCGTGTGGAATATCCAGGGATTACAGTCAATTCGATGCTATTGATAAAGCCATCTTTAATTGAAAAATTATTAAAGAAAAAAAATCAAAGAAAATTAGATTATTATTTACAATATATTATTTCACTGATGGAAGACAATGAAGGGGCTGATGATGATAGTGCTTTTCGAATCGCTCTTAACGATTTAACACGCTACCGAGAAATGGTAGAATACAAATATCGTAAGTTTTTAGACGATAAATATATCAATTTATTACTTAAAAAAATTGATTTATTGGAGCATGAAATCAAAAGTAGGGCAATTTTGAAAGAGCAAATAAAGTCATATCAAACATACCAACCACAGGAAGAAGAAAAAGAGAAAAATGGAAAGTCAAGATAGAAAGGAAATAAAATGATTCATGATTTAGAAGAATTTGATGTCATTCAATTTATAATGGAAATTGAAAAAGAAGAGTTTGATGCCATTCAATTTGTAATGGGAATTGATAGAGAACAACTAGATAAATTTACATCAATGAAGCGCATTCAAATCATAACATATTGTGATAGCTTAAGTTCAATCAATCAATATTTAAACAATATAAAACAGTTATCAAATCAAATTCAGCCTCGCTGCGAGTTGATAAAGGCATTAAGATATCATAGACAGATAATGTATTTTGCTAGTAAAGAAGAACGAGAATTATTTAAGAGACAATTGGATATTGATTATGAATGGAAAGAAGAAGATTTTGCCCCACAAAAGAAAAAAGTTGGATAATTTTTGGGACTTTACAAACATAGAATATTGTGATAAAATGTTCAAAGTGATCCGCTGATACGAATGTTTATGATCATAGAAGAAAAGAAAGGAAGCGTGACATCGTGAATTTAGTTGAAAAAATAACAAAGAGTCAAATTAGAACCGATTTACCTGAATTCCGTGTAGGAGACACGATTCGTGTCGATGTAAAAATCATTGAAGGAAAACGTGAAAGAATTCAAGCGTTCGAGGGAATTGTCATTGCAATCAAAGGAAGTGGCGTTGCAAAAAACTTCATCGTTCGTAAACTTTCAGCTGGTGTTGGAGTAGAAAGAACATTTCCAATGAATTCTCCAAAAATTGATTCGGTAACGGTTATTAGGAAAGGTAAAGTAAGAAGGGCAAAACCTTATTACTTAAGAAAGCTAATTAGTCAACCTAAAATCAAGGAGAGACGAGATAAGGCAGCTTAATGCCTTATTTTTATAATGAAATGGGGTAATGTGATGAAATATGTAAAAGAATATTTGCCTTATGTAGTCATAATTGTATGTGTCATTTTAATAAGAATTTATGTCATATCACCTGTACAAGTAGATGGTTCATCCATGGTACCTACTTTACAAGATAACCAAATTTTGCTTTTGCAAAAATATGATCGAAAATTCCATCGTTTTGATATTGTTGTCCTCAAATATGGAAAAGATAAATTGGTAAAAAGAATCATCGGACTTCCCGGTGAAACAGTATCCTATCAAGAAAATCAATTATATATTAATGGCACACGTATAGAAGAACCTTTTTTACCAGAGAATATAAAGACCAATGACTTTGATTTGACCAGCATTGGCTATAATAAAATACCACAAGATTACTATTTTGTTGTTGGAGATAATCGGAGTGATTCCTTGGATAGTCGTTATATTGGATTGATACCAAAAAAATATATAGAAGGAACCGTTCATTTTCGATTATTCCCATTTTCTACATTTGGAAAAATTTCATAAATTACTTGCAATTGATTATAATATAGTGTATATTGTATTTATACGTATTCGTGGTCCAATAGAAACTCCAACTTTTGACTAGGAATATGCGAATCAAATTAAGAGAGGAGAAAATTATGGCTTTAACCAAAGAAAGAAAAGAAGCGATTGTTAAAAAATATGCAAGAAACGAAAAAGACACTGGATCAGCAGAGGTACAAATTGCAATTTTAACAGAAGAAATCAATGAATTAACAGAACATTTAAAAGAACATAAACATGATTTCCATTCTAGACGTGGTCTACTTAAAAAAGTAGGACAAAGACGTAGTATGTTACAATACTTATTAAAAACAGATGTAACAAGATATCGTACTTTAATTCAAAGTTTAGGATTAAGAAAATAATAATAGTAGGCACTTATTTTTAAGTGTCTTTATTTATGAAAAACGGATAAATTGACTCACCAATTTACTACTATCTAGAATACTAAAATGAAAAAAGAGTTGAATAAAAACCGCATTAAAATGTTACGATAAAAATTTGCAAAAATGATTCGATGCAAAATAAAAATATGAAAAATGGATCATGAAAATATCAAGAAAAGAGGTAATTTATGAAAAGAGTATTTAAACATAATTTTAGAGGTAGAAATTTAGTAGTAGAGCATGGAGAACTTGCCAAACAAGCAAATGGGTCAGTATTAGTAAGATATGGAGATACAGTGATACTATCAACCGCTGTTGTATCAAAAAACGCTAATATTTTAGCAGACTTTTTTCCACTTATGGTATTGTATCAAGAAAAACTATATTCCGTAGGAAAAATCCCAGGTGGCTTTATCAAAAGAGAAGGACGTCCAACAGAAAATGCAACCCTTGCTGCACGTATGATTGATAGACCAATGCGCCCTTTATTTCCAGAAGATTTTAAAAATGAAGTTCAAATTGTTAATACTGTCTTATCAGTCGATCAAGACAATTCTCCAGAAATGGCTGCCATGTTTGGCTCTAGTTTAGCAACCTGTATCAGTGAAATTCCATTTGATGGACCAATTGCAGGTGTCAAAGTAGGTCGTGTCAATGGCGAATTTGTCATCAACCCTACAATGGAACAAGCAGAATTGTCAGATTTAGATTTAACCGTTGCGGGAACCAAAACAGCCATTAATATGGTAGAAGCAGGTGCCAAAGAAGTTTCTGAAGATGATATGTTAGAGGCACTTATGTTTGGACATGAGGCAATTAAAGAATTAATTGCGTTCCAAGAGGAGATTATGGAAGTTGTTGGAACTCCTAAAATGGCATACGAAAAATTAGAGATTTCATTTGAATTAAAACAGGAAATTAGAAGTCTTGCCGAAGAAGAAATGAATCATGCACTTCGTATCAAAGATAAACTAGAAAGTTATAGTGCCCTAGATGCATTGAAAGAAAAAATAGTAGAAAAATATACAACTGAAAATGAATCCTTAAAACCAGAAGAATTAAAAGAACTCATTACCAAAGTAAAAATGATTTTGGAAGAAATTGAATACGAAATATTCAGACAAATTGTAGTCAAGGAAAAAGTAAGAGCCGATGGACGAGCGATGACAGAAATTCGGCCACTTTCTACCGACATTGATTTACTTCCAAGAACACATGGTTCAGCACTATTTACAAGAGGGCAAACACAAAGCTTGTCCATTGTAACATTAGGTGCTTTAGGAGAACATCAAATTTTAGATGGGCTTTCAATTGAAGATGAAAAACGTTTTATGTTACATTACAATTTTCCACAATTTTCCGTTGGAGAAACAGGAAGATATGGTGCACCTGGTCGAAGAGAAATTGGACATGGTGCTTTGGGAGAAAGAGCATTATTACAGGTCATTCCAGATGAGGATACGTTCCCTTACACCATTCGTGTGGTATCTGAAATTTTAGAAAGCAATGGTTCTTCCAGTCAAGCAAGTATTTGTGCAGGGTGTATGGCTTTAATGGCTGCAGGAGTTCCTATTAAAGCCCCAGTTGCAGGAATTGCGATGGGTCTTATTACCAATAAAGATGACTACACCATACTAACAGATATTCAAGGGATGGAAGATCATTTGGGAGATATGGATTTTAAAGTAGCTGGAACAAGAACTGGTATTTGCGCCTTACAAATGGATATTAAAATCAAAGGCATTACCAAACAGATATTGAAAGAAGCGCTTGCGCAAGCCAAAGAAGCAAGAATGCAAATTTTAGATGTCATTCAAGCACAAATTAAAGAGCCACGTAAAGAAGTAAGCCAGTATGCACCAAAAACCATGACCTTTATGATTGATCCTGACAAAATCAAAGATGTCATAGGCAAAGGTGGAGAGATGATTACCAAAATTATTTTGGAGGCAAGTCATGTCAAATCGGTTACAGATGTAAATGCGGTTAAAGTGGATTTAGAAGACGATGGACGTGTCATTATATATCATTCTAATCAAGAAGTAATTGATCAAACCGCCAATATGATAAAGGAAATTGTACGTGAAGTTGAAATGGATGTTATATATAAAGGTAAAGTCGTCAAAGTAGAAGACTTTGGATGCTTTGTAGAATTATGGCCAGGTTGCGAAGGACTTGTTCATGTATCACAACTATCACAAGAAAGAGTAGAGAAAACGAGTGATGTTGTCAAGGTTGGAGACGAAATTTTAGTCAAATCAATGGGTTATGATAAAAAAGGAAGACTGAATTTATCTAGAAAAGAAGCAATCAAGTAGTTGCTTTTTTTGATGTCCTATGATAGGATAAAAGCCATGGCGGTGATTAAATGAGCAATAGAGAAATCAGAGAAAATATATACAAAGAAATATCAAAATTAGTAAAGCTAGGGATTCCTTTTGAGCTTGCATGTTTTGCAGACATTATTTATCATGTAAATCAATCTCAAAAAAATTATTCGGTTTTATATCCCTTTTTTGGTATCCTATTTTGTGATTATTATACATTGCTATCGTATAAAGGATATGAAAATACAATTACAAAAGAAGACAAACAAGATTATTTAAAAATAGCACATTTTGAAAATCTTCAAGATGTGATTATATATTACCAAAATGATATATCTCTTTTAAAAAGAGCATTGATGGCTTGTTATCGATTTGAAGAGATGAATGTTTTTGGAAAAATGAATTATGTACAAGGTTTAAGTAAAAGGGATCACGAATACTTAAATCAAATTTGTCCTTGGCATCAACAAGATCAAACAGCTTATGGTAATTGGGTTAAAACCGATTTATATTGTAAATTTATGACGTTACAAAAAAGAGCGAATGTGAATTGGAACCAGATAAAAGAAGATATTGTCATACCACAACTCATAGGATTTCTTAAAAATCTAGCAAAACATAATTATCCTAACTATTGTTCCAATGCTGGTGAAATCATGGCGACGGATTATATATGGTCTAAATATCTCATAGATAAAAAACCAAATCTGGATGCGTTGGATATGAAAAACCGTCTATGGAGAGTACAGGCGTATGAAGCCAGTGATATTCAAGATCTGCTAAATGAATTTATTTGCAATGATGATTATATGTATTCAGTAATGGAATCCTACTGTTCGATTCAAACAAAAGAATATCCATTTGAAAAATCAGAAATGAAAGAACAGGTAGAATCCTATATAGAAGAAGTAAAGAGCACACAACATTGTGCCAAAATAAAAGAGTTTCTAGATTAAAGAAGCTCTTTTAATTGTTGGAAGACTGTTTGGGCAGGAAGAATGGCTTGTTTGACACGATATTTGGGGATAAGATGTAAATGAAAATGTTTGATTTCTTGTGCAATTCCATTATTTTGTATCATCGTTACACCCTCTATCTGTAAACTTTTTTCTAACCATTTTTTCATTTTTTGAGCAACTTCCATGGTATGAAGTAGTGTCTTTGAATCTATGGTATCTAAATCCATTGTATGTACTTTAGGGACAATTAACAAATGTCCATTTTCCTCTGGATTGATATCCAAAAACACATTTACAACTTCATCTTCATAAATAGTATAAGCAGGAATTTCTCCATTCATGATCTTACAAAATACACAGTCCATATTCTTCACCTCATATAAAAGTATAACACGGGTTGCTACAATTAAGTAAGCAAATGGATGAAAAAATGATAATATCCATCATTCTTTAGAAAAAATCAATAAAAAGAGCTAGATAATAGCTCTTTTCGGTGAATATCTGCGAATATTCATTTTATATATGATAAAAAACATATATTTTTATACAAAAGGTAGAGTAAAATATAAAAATTTGATAAAATAGTACTGTTGGAGATGATGGAGATGCATACATTAAAAATAGAAAACCTAACAGTAACTGTAGAGGAACAACTTATTTTGCGGAATTTCAATTTGACCATTCATACCGGGGAAATCCATGCGATTATGGGACCTAACGGCACAGGTAAATCTACTTTGTCCAAAGTGATTATGGGTGATTCAAAATATAAAATTGTATCTGGAGATATCCAATATGATGGGACTTCTATTTTAAACCTTACTGTGGATGAAAGAGCAAAACTTGGAATTTTTTTAGGAATGCAAATGCCTTTAGAGATCGAAGGAGTAACGAATGCTGATTTCCTACGTACAGCCATTCATGAAAAGGAAGGAAATCAATTCAAACTGATGTCATTTATTAAAGAACTAAATCAAACAGTAGAACAATTGAAAATGAATCCTGAAATGATTCATCGGTCTATTAATCAAGGTTTTTCGGGAGGAGAACGCAAAAAAAACGAAATTTTACAAATGTATTTGTTAAAACCTAATCTTGTAATGCTTGATGAGATTGATTCTGGTTTGGATGTGGATAGCCTAAAAATTGTTGGCGAAAATGTAACTGCTTATCATAAAAAATCAGAGTGTGGAATTTTGCTGATTACACATTATCAGAGGTTACTTGACTACATTCAACCCGATTTTGTGCATATTATGGTACATGGGAAGATTGTAAAAAGTGGAACTGCAGATTTGGTTTCCATAGTGGAAAAAGAAGGATATGAACAATGGATATCAGAAATAGAGGATGCAGATGAATAGAATAGATATCATTCAAAATCAAGTAAAATGGGAGTGCCAAGATTCTGCTTTGCAAATAGAAACAATCACTCCTACTTCATCATTTGAGATTTTGCAAATCAAATGTAAGGTAAAACAATCTACGAATTTAGAAATTCATCATGAAGGAGAAGACGAAAGTAAAATTCATATTGTTTTTGAAATTGCTAAAAATGTTTCATTTCAAATATTAGAAATCTGTAAAAATCAGAAACGAAAAGTACAATATGAATATCAACTAGATGCATATAGTGAAGTGAATGTAACCAAATTTTACGATTGTAATCAAGTAAAAGAACTGGATTTGGTAAAGTTAAACGGAGCGTATGCAACCATACATCATCATTTGAAAACCATCGCAAAATCGGGGCAACGAATGGATTTAGTCATTTATCATAATGCACCTCATACGACAAGTGAAATTGTAAATCATGGAGTTAGCATAGAAGAGGGTAGTATCGATTTTCAAGTAACAAGTATTGTATATCAAGGAATAAAGGACTGTATTTTAAACCAAAATAATCGTATCATCACGATGAATCAGCATAAATGCAACATAGAACCTATTTTATTGATAGAAGAAAATGATGTGACCGCAAATCATTCTGCCTATATTGGAACCTTTCATGAACAAGATTTATTTTATCTCATGAGTCGTGGAATTCCTAAAAATAAAGCATTGCAATTGCTAATCAAAGGCTTTCTATTGGCATCTGTTCCCAGTACAGATTCCATTTCTAAAATAATTGAACAATATTGGAGGTGAAAAAATGAATCGAGAAGATTTTCCAATGCTAAAGCAAGATATTATTTATTTTGATAATGGTGCAACCACCTTAAAACCGAAGGTACTATCAGAAAGTACCAGCGAATACTATAATGAGTATAGTGCCAATGCGCATCGTGGTGATTATGATATTAGCTTAAAAGTAGATACGATGTATGAAGGGGCTCGTAAAAAGGTACAAGAATTTATTCATGCCGCTAGTGCTGATGAAATTATTTTTACATCTGGAGCAACAGATGCACTCAATAAAATTATTTTTGGTTATTTTCGTTCCTATCTTAAACCAGGGGATGAAGTTTTGATTACCAAAAGTGAACATGCATCTAATGTACTTCCTTGGTTTGAACTTGCAGACGATTTAGGACTCGTCATTCGTTATATTGAATTAGATGATCATAAAAAAGTAACAATGGAAAACGTCAAACAGGCTGTTACTTTAAAGACCAAAGTCATTAGTCTAGCGCACATTACCAATGTTGTAGGGGATATCCGTCCCATTCAAGAGATCAATGCTTTTGCGCATGAAAAAGGAATCTATGTAGTTGTAGATGGTGCACAAAGTGTTCCCCATATGAAGATAGACGTCCAAGAATTGGATATTGATTTTTTAGCTTTTTCAGCACATAAGATGTATGGACCAACAGGAGTTGGGGTATTGTATGGAAAAAAAGAGCTTTTAACCCAAATTCGTCCAATTGAATTTGGAGGAGGGATGAATTCCACTTTTAGTAGTGATGGCTTACGGATTTATGATGAACTTCCTCATTTATTAGAACCAGGTACCCCAAATATTGCAGGTGTGATTGGGTTTGGACAAATTCTTACTTATTTAGAAATGATTGGAATGGAAAAGATTCGTGTGTATGAGCAAGAACTGCATGCTTATGCAATAGAAACACTCAAAAAAGTACCTAATATTATTTTGTATAACGAATATAGCGAAAGTGGGATTATTGCCATGAATATAAAAGATGTATTCGCTCAAGATTTGGCCATTTATTTAAATAAATATAAAATTTGTGTAAGAGCTGGAAATCACTGTGCCAAAATTTTAAAAGATGAATTGGGTATTAAAAATACATGTCGTATTAGTTTGGCTATGTATAATACCAAAGAAGAAATTGATTATTTGGTAAAAGTATTATCAAATTCTCATTTAAAAGAAGAAATCATTTGATTTTTTCTTTTTGTATGATAGAATATTAAGTACTTTAGGGGATGAAAATATGAACACATATTGTTACCAACGAAATATTTTATTAACAAGAAAGAAATTATTGAAAGAAATGGATTTTTCAGTTTTTGGCGAGGCCAATTTTTCCAATCAACATGCCATAAAATTATTAGAAGCTTTAGGTATCCATTTAAACAATTTGGATCCTATAGACAGTCGAATTACATTTCGAATCATCAATCCCCAAAAAGAACTGGGGATATCATACATTAGTAGTGGATATTATGACGAAAATAACCGACTCTTTTCTGAATTTACAGGTTCATTGGCAAATGGAACATTGCTTTCAATAGAAGGGGAAATCTATGAGTCTCTGCAAATGGATTTGGAAACCACTTTTCAGTTTTTAAAGCAACATCACTATGCACAACATATATATCCAGAAACAAGGTCTTGTATTCATTTTAAGGGTGTAGAATATAACCGTTTTGAATTGGCATCCTATGAACAAATGGTTTATCATATGAAGGATAGAATACCTACCAATAAAGAACAACAAATTCTTGCTGCCATGCATGAAAAGACAAAAGAAACAAAGGAAATTTATATTACGAAGGATGAACAGAAATTTCAGTTTTATTATAATGGACCTCATATTTTCAATAATAGGTGTTCCAGCAGCAATTTATCAAAAGAAGAAGTAGGAATCATTCAAAATAGAATTGAACAATTGTTATTTTTAAATGGAAATGGCAATATGAAACTTGATTTTGCCCATCCGAAGAAAGATCGAAATGACAACGAACAATTTTTAGAATATATTTACGCTTATTTGGGGCAATATCGAAGTGGATTAGAAAGAAATGGTAAAAATCAAGACACCTATACTGATGTATTACAAGCAATCAAAGATTGTGTTTGGGGTCTTTATCCAAAGGGGCTTTACTGTGAAGTTATTGTTACTTCACAGACACCAATTACAACAATAGAAGAAAAAAATAATCAATTCGTTAAGTTATGATGCAGAAAGAAACCCCAGATAAAATATAGATATTATTTGATATATAAGGAATTCCATGGTATACTAGTGGTATTGTATTAGTGTCGTCTATTCATAATAGAATGGTTTGGCTATAAAAGGAGGCAGTTGGATGAAAAATTTTGCAATGAGGCGTAAGGATTCTAAAACATTTATTTTAAATTATAAAGTAGAAGATAATCAAATCCGAATTCATCTAGCATCCAAAGAAAAATATATCATTCCTTATACTTTGGAGAATGAAAAGAATATTCTTGGAAGAATGAAACAACAAGTTCTCAATGCAGAAGCGTTTGAAAATAAGCAAAAGAAACAATTTTCTGATGCGATTGTAAATTTGATATTGGCTCTTTTTATTGTTGGAATTTCTGTTTATTTATTAATTGTGAATCCCAAAAACATTATGATTGCTTGGCCAATTGTCGCGATATCATTGGGTGGTTTATTGAGTTTTTTTGCGATGGTAGCAATGAAAAAAAGTAAAAAAAAGATCAAAGATATTTATAAAAATAGAATGTTTATTGCGCATGAAAAGAAACTAAATGAAAGTATCAAAAACAATCAAAATATTTTATATCATACGAGTAGTCGGACAAAAGAAGTGATTTCGTCTATGTTATTGAAAAAACAACCAGCATTTACCTTCAATACAGTAGATAAAATGAGATATCAAGAGTTGAAGCAAATTCTTGAAAATATAGAGCGAGCAGAACAGTTTGGATTTGAATACAAAAGTGAGGAGAAAAGCCTTCCTAAAACAAGTACAACAAAAAAGAAGAAATAGGAAAAATCAAACTGTGTATATTGTCTTTTGTTCTTTATTTTGATATACTTAAACAGTATGATAGTAGAGGTGTGATATGGATTTAATTATTTTATTGGTACTCATAGCAGGTGTTATTATTATCTTCCGTGACAGTAAGTGTTTTGTTTATTTTCTAGGAATTATAGAAATTTTCTTTCATGTTATGACTTATATTGCCAATCATATAGGAATTCCTGAAATTAGTCAATTTATACTAAAATATGTGCCATCATCTATACTGGATATTATTGGAAGATATGCAAACGGATTATTTTATGATATTTTAGCGTGGTTGTTTGTATTTAGTTTTTTGGTACTTGATTATTATTTAATTCAATATTTTTTCAAACGGAAAAAATAGTATCTAATTTTAATACAGAGAATTGCAAAAGAAAAACAAATTTGTTACAATGGAGTAGAAAAAGAATCATAGTATAGTTTACAAGTAGAAAAATGAATATTTGCTAAATGTAAACGGGGGGGGGGTAAGCCCTCTTTTTAGTGGTTGAATGAAGAGAAAAAAACGGGTATAATAATAAAAGAATAGGAGATGTAGGAATGAAACAGAAAGGATTTACACTAATCGAATTACTCGCAGTCATTGTAATATTAGCCATTATAGCGTTAATCGCAACACCCATGATAATGGATGTGATAGAAAAAAGTAGAAGAGGAGCAGCCATTGAATCGGTAAATGGAATATTAGATG
>CAJUHL010000011.1:25157-46389 GCA_910586425.1 uncultured Bacilli bacterium | reverse complement strand
TTGCATTGCTGATTTCAGAAAGCAGCTCCCACTCTAGATTGAACACGTCAATAAGGAAGGCGAGTGCCTCCCTATATATAAAAACTGTCCGTTTTATTGGTTTATTTAAATGCTTAATTTCTACGGCGTAACTGGAAACTGTTTTCATGAAATCTCCTTTATGCTCTTTTCTAATACTATTATGATCATATTTTATCTAAATGTAAAGAAAAATATAGATTTTTTATCAGTTTTTACCCAGCGCCTGAAGTCACTGGGATTGATACACTATTAGTCATTTCAAAAAAATATCGTTTTTTGCCCAGAATATCTGGATTCACATTTAAAATAGCCTCAATTGTTTCCGGTAATGCAATAATAGCTCCAAATTCGTACACATGGCCAGAAGCTATTGTTACCCAGTTCCTTTGGATTTTCTTCCCTTTTTCTATTTCTACTTCTTTTCGCTCTTTTTCTGTCATATGCGCAAAATAGAAAGCATTTGTATCATATTGAATTTTTAAATTATAGTAGAAATGAAGAATATCTCTCTTATCCTCATAATAAAATTCATTAAATGGCTGTATTCTAGGGTTTGATAAGATAATACGATTCTCATTTATTTCTAAAACACACTCTTTCTTTTTTCTTCTATACGTTTTTACCATCCCAATTTTCCCTTTTTGATTATTGTAATTAGCTCATATCTATTGTCACAAATATCATCAATTCATTAGACTTCCTATCTTATAGTATCTCCTTTATCTAATCTGATTACATTAGATAAGCAGTTCTGTCCATATTCTTTTAATCCGATTCCATTTAAAATACTTGGAATCTGCCTAATCACATCCTCTTTGGGAACCTCCGCCAAATGGATGGCATGACATTTTTCAAGTATTCTAGAGAATTCTGGGCCAGGTTTATATCCAAGCAAAATCAGATCATCACCAGTCACCTCTGGTCTTCCTATCACGGAGTAATATCTTTTAAGACGGCCAATCCACCAGTCAATCGTGTCCTGGCTTATATCTTTCCGTCCTGCCTGGTCACAGACGGATAGTAAAAACAGGTCATTTGGACATAAGCATTTATCAAACATACGATTCGTGGTTTTGGGTTTTGCATCCTGAGTAATCTGAGCTGGCTGCATATGTAAACCTACCATGTTTTTTACATAACGGATCAAATTTTTGTCAGAGGTAACCTTCTGCATTTCCTTTTCCGCTAGATTCATTCCAGCCAAATCATGATCAATTGAAGTCCACCGCTTCTTTTGTTTATCAAACATTGTGGTTTCCAGCTTTCCAATATCGTGGAAAAGTGCTGAATACATAAATCCTAATGGATTTTCTACTTTTTCCCTAATAATAGCTGCATGGTCGAGTACCTTCATGGTGTGAATAAATGCGTCACCTTCTGGATGGTACACAGGGTCCTGTGGTATTCCATGTAGTTTCGCAATACCTGGGAAAAAAACATCAAGTTTTCCCATATCGTACAAATAGTTAAAATATACGCTTGGTTTTTTCGCTTTTTTCAAAACCTTATTGGTTTCCTCAAAAATCCGTTCTCTTGATAATTCGGAAATATCGATATTTTTACATAAACCTAATGTTTCTTCATGTATTTTAAAATTCAATCTTGCTGCAAATCCTGCTGCTCTGAATACACGAAGAGGATCCTCAATGAATGTTTCATCACTAATATGACGGATAATATGTCCCTTTAAGTCCGATGTTCCTTCAAAATGATCCACAATCTCTCCTGTTAAAATGTCCTTCATCAATGCATTCATCGTAAAATCACGCCTTGATGCCGCCTCTCTTGTACCCATAAAAGGATCTACACTGACAGAAAAGTCTTTGTGTCCAGATCCTATCTGTCGTTCTCTTCTTGGCATTGTAATATCTAAATCGTACCCGTGAATTTTTAATACGCCAAATGATACACCAACTTCATCCACTTTTCCAAATTTTGAACATATCGATTTGAGTTTTTCTGGCGAAATATTATATACCTCAATATCTATATCCTTATTTTCTTTATCAAGAAATAAATCCCGGACATAACCACCTACATAATAAGCTCTGCCACCTGCCATTTGAATTTCCTTAGCAAGTTTTAAAACAATATCACTCTTTTTCATGTTATAGATACCCTCCTTTTTATTTTCCACCATACCTTTAGTATGCTTCAAAAAATTTTAAGTATTTCCAAATCATGACCGAAAATAAAAAGGAGAACTCCGTCTCCTTATTGTTTTTTTACATCTTTTATATCTTCTACGGTTAGTTTTAGAAGTTCAATCAGTTCTCCTAACTCCATTCTGATTTCATGAAACCCACTTCCATTTGCTTTATTGTATGCATTATCAAAGATGGCACGAGCCGTCTTATCGCTGATATTTACTCCAATTTCATATCGAATCTTTGCATAAATATCCTGGTAAATATCATCCCTAGCCTTATTTTTAGCTGTATTCAGCTTTGCCACTTCATTATGATATTCCTTGTGATTTTTCTCCACTTGCTCCCGGTTCCATTTTACGCTTCTATTTTCATCCGTAATGTAATCTTTTGGGATCTTTTTAAAAGACGGTTTGCAGCTCATCTGCTCCATCCTGTAAAAATCATCTTGGATATCCTCCCACTCTTTAACGAAATCCTTCCTCATAGTTCTCCTTTCCTTCTCCTGAATATGACTGCATTTATATATGTTACAGCAAACTTACAATATATGCCGCAGATGTCGCTGTTTCAAAGCGAAATGTATTTTGCCCGACATCTTTTATATCCTTTACCCGGCTTGAATGATGAAAGATACCAGTATTTTTTCTTACTCCAACTTCTACTTCTTCAAAGAATAACATTTCACCAGAATAGTACACCCTGGTTGGCAATAGTATTTGTCGATAATACTTTCCTGGTGCATCCAAAAGTGTTGCATTGCATACTTTCCCAGAAAAAAGTCTATCTTTTGGATTAAGATACTTCTTTTCATGCTGATTAAATAAATCCATGACCATCTTTTCTATTGTTTTAAACATATTCTATTCCTCCATTCATCACTGTTATCTAAATTATGGAGTTGTTAGGATATAAATAACGAATCCGAAGAATTTTAAAAACATCTGCTCACTTTGTTGAAAATTTTAAGATAAAAGATACTCTATCTCTAATTCCACAAATGCAAGTCTCCCTGCCAGTCCTTTTGATAAGTGATGGTGGTTTATAACAAGGTCAGGCTCTGTCTTTGCTGTTACTAATGGATGAAATAACAGAAAGAAAATCAGTATCAGTATATAAATGATAATCCTTTTTAAAACCCTCTTAATCACTACTACATTTTCTCCTCTCTACTATGAAATGTCTTATCTCTAATTCTCGCTCCTTACAAACTCTTTCTATTATTATGTATGATTTTCAACAAGTAGAAAAATAAAAACACCTTTGATTGGAGCTTTGTTTTATCAAGGCAATAGATGCCACGTCTGATTTATCATCCTCTGTTAAGATTTCTTTGCTCTTTCATACAATTTCCTCATTTTCTGGTCTTTATATGTGTTATATATACAAAAAACAGTCTCCGGTTTCCGAACGCCGAAGACTATTTCTACTAAAATTCAAATTTTGTTGTACCATCTTCTTTTAGCACCAAAGCAGCACTGAACTTCTTTCCTGCTTTTGATACAAAACCAGTGATTTTTCGGGTTCTTCCTGTTTTGATAAGTTCCTTAAGATCGGATTCTTTCATGTCCCTTCCAGCAATCTTATAGCTTAAACTAAATCCACAATTTTTCTCACATTTCCATGCCCATTTATCCGCTATAATAGCGCTTTGACAATGAGGGCATTGATACGAAGATTTTGTTTCCTTTGGTTCTGAATTTTCAAAAACAAATTCTACTTTTGAAGTTTTTGTATCACCATCTAAAATAGTTAGTTTCAAAGCTGCATCAAATGGTTTTCCTGCTTTTGATTTAAAACCCTTTATCATTCCAGTTTTGCCTTTTTCACAAAGATCTTTTAAATTCTTTTCTGTAAGTTTTTTTTCGGCAATTGTATTCTGTATAGAAAATGTACATCCATTTTTCTTTTCTGAACAAAAATATCCAAATTTACTGTTCAATACCGGATTTCCACATATCGGACAGATAAGACCCGTTGTTTTATTTCCACTCCATGATGATTTCTTAATATCTGCACTCTCAATTTCTTTTATCATTTCTTTTATGTATTGGAGCATTTCCTTTTCTACATTTTCATATGATTCGCTTCCTTCTTTAATATGCTGCATTCTTGTTTCCCACTCAGCTGTTAATTCTGGTTTGCAAATTGTGAAATCTTTAATATTCTCAATGTATTTTTTTCCTGCCTGTGTTATAAACAGACTCTGAGCCTTTCCTTTTGATTCCATATATCCAGCTTTTAACAGATCAGAAATAATTTTTGCTCTGGAAGAAGGCATCCCAATTCCTTTAACATCCTTCATTACTTTTTTCATATCCTTATCTTCAACATATTTAGCGATATTTTCCATTGCGTCAATTAAGGTAGCCTGTGTAAGCCTGACAGGTGGAGTGGTTGTTTTTTCATCTGTTTCATATCTGTCTACAGTAATCAAGTCGCCCTTTGATAATGGAGGAAGTTCTGTATCCGTGCTTTTTCGGTTATAAAGTATAGTCCATCCTTTATCCACCAGAATTTTCCCATTTGTTTTAAACTCTTTTCCATCAATATCTACAATAAGTACTGTTTTTTCTTCCTTTAATGGTTCCATAAATACAGCAACAAGCCTTTTATAGATTAAAGTCAACACATTGGTTTCCTCTTTACTAAGCTTGGCAAGATCTGGAATCTTCCCTGTTGGAAGAAGCGCGTCATGAGATGCCTTTTTTACTTCCACATCATTTACAATCCGTTTGTCTTTTTTTACTTTAGCGATATCTGCAGCATTTATGGCTTTTACATACGGTTCTAATTCAGGAATAACTGCAACAGCTTTTAGTAGAGTTGGCAATTCTTTTGCTTTTTCTGTAGAAATATACCGACCATCTGTTCTTGGATAAGAAACCACTTTATGTGTTTCGTATAATGATTGAATCAGATTTAAAGTCTTTGTTGGATCATAGCCAAACTGCTTACCCGCATCAACCTGGACATCAGATAGTTTATACAACTGCGGAACAAGCGTGCTTGCCATCTTCTTGGTAATAGATTTTATTTTTCCTGAATTTCCTAAACTCTTACTAAAGTCCAGTGCTTTTTCTTCTGTTTCAAATCTTACCGCACCTTCTTTTGTTATGTAATTCCCACTAAATCCCTCTTTATATACCGCTTTTAATTCGTAATCGGTATGTGGTTCAAAATTATCAATTGCAGTTGAATTATCATATACTAATTTTAAAGTTGGAACTTTCACTCTTCCCACTTTCATGGTAAACCCTGCTTTAACGGAAAATCCAACGGTAAAATTCATTCCAGAAAGCCAGTCTAAATGCGAGCGAATTCTAAAGGCTTCTGTCATATGTACATCCCTTGCATTTTTATGATAATCGGTAATGGAATGAAATGATCTTAGAATTTCTGTGTCCGTAAGCCCATCCTCAAAAAACCGAAAGGCTTCCATTTTGTCTAACCCAAGATATTGTTCCAGCAAATAATAGATTCCGTTTCCTTCCACATCTGAGTCTGTTCCCACTATAATCCCATCATATCCAGTTTTAATTTTCTTCTCAAGTTCAGCGATAATTTTCTTCTTATCATGAATAGCATCAATTTTAAATGTTTTTGGGATCATTGGCAGCTTAATATCTTTCCATTTTTCGTCCCACTCAGGATATTCAGACGGCTCTAAAAATCGGCATACATGTCCAGCTAATGCCATAAAATCAATTTCACCAATAATAGATTCAATATCACTTTTATGCTTTTTATAGGTCTTTTCTACCTCTCTCATCAGAGATGGTTTTTCTGCAATAAATAAGTACCGCTTCAATTTATTAATCTCCTCTTTCTCTATTCTGTGAACTACTCAATCTCTAAAACTCATGAAACCGTAGTGCCCTTTTTATTCCTTAACATGTTAAGTTCCTATTATTATTATGAATTATTTTTTTTAAATGACAATTATAATTAATTTATAAAATCCATTTTGTTATATTTATTTTCACTAATTCCGACATATTATGTTAAAATAAAAAGGAGAACTATTATGAAAAAATACATATTACCAATTTTTTTAACAGCATGCCTATTATCAGGATGTAGCAGTTATTTCATCAAGACAACGCCCAATCTTGTAGGAAACGGGAATGTTTATGATACTGTTACAGGATTGACAGTGCTTGAGGATAATGAATCAAAAGCTATCATTCAAGCTTTTAATAAAAAATACTCAAAACAGAAGATAACATCCTCCGATATTGACATGACTGTAAATGCAAAACTAAATGTAGATTCTGGAGAATATGATGTAAATCTAAAAATGGATTTAAAAGATAATATGACCATGGATTTACAAAACGAAAAAGCATGCCAAAAAATTTCTGGTGCCATGGAAGTTTTTGGTAGTACGATCGATCTTAAAATGGAATCCTATGTTGATAAGGAAGATGGAACTTTCTATTCCTACTCAAACACAACTTCTGCAGGCGAAAGCAGTGGCTGGAAAAAAGAAAAACTTACCAATAATATTTTTGATGAGCATTCGTCTGTCATTGATAATATTGATCCAGAAAAAGTAAAATCTGTATATAAAGATAAGAATTCTAACTTCTATGTCCTCGAAATAGATGGAGAAGCTTTTGGTGAATTGAATGAATCTATGTATGATACCATCGCTGATACAAGTGATTTTTCTTTCGATTTAGCAAAATCAAAAGCATATTTAACACTGGACCCTGGAATTAGTTTAGTTGGATATTTTGTTGATTTGAAAGATGGAATCGAAATGTTAAATTCCGACATCAGTGTAAGCACATTCCAAGTAAGTTTTATTTATAATTCAATCAATGAAAAAATCAATATCAAGATTCCTTCCGAAGCGAAATCAGCATCCTTAATAGAGGTAGAAAAGATTGAACCAACCAGAGAAACAACAGATGCTACAGACCCATTAATCAAACCAGAAAATCCTATTGAACCAACAAGTGAAAATCCAACCAAATCCACCGATGAAACAATGGAAACTCAAGTACCAGAGCAACCGGTCTCTGAAACTCCTGCAAATTCGTCCTCTGGCCTTGTTATTGATGGTGTAAATATTTCTTTGCCATGTAGTGTTAATGATTTCCAAACAACTGGGTTGACTTTGGAAGAAGATCCAATCATTGACTCTGGCTGGTTTGATTGTATTGCATTGAACACACATAAAGATGATATGCTTTTATTGGATATTGATAATTTAACCGACACTTCTCTTGAAGCTTCTAAGTGTACTGTGACCGGATTTAGCTATAATTCATTTTTATCCGATTCCATGATTCATCTGTCTCTATTCGGAATTGAAACGGGAATGGATCAGGGAACAATTGAAGCTATTCTTGGTGAACCATTCAGAACCTATAATGGAAGCAGCGGATACTTGTCAAATGACTACAAACATAATTCTCTGGAGATCTCAATCACCTATCATGATGGAGTCGCAACTGGAATTGATGCCTCAATCCAGTAAATTATCATTCATATCATCATATAATAAATCACGTTATTAGATGATGAACTCCTCATACATCATATAGAAAAGACGTTTCTTGCCATAGAAACGTCTTTTCCATATAATACGATCAACCTTCAGGATCATATAACTTTAAGTTTTCTCGTAACAGTTTATTGATATATTTTTGTGATCTTTTCTCTTCCTCTGTTTCAGGCGGATTATTGGTTTCAATAATCCATGTCAAAAAGTCAATATTCTGGTTAATTTCGTTTCCAATATTTTCCTTTAGCTCCTCTGGTGTTGGCCACCAGTCATCACACTGATATGGATTTGTGCCAACCCGTTCACACAACGCATCATAATCATCAAAAGTCATTTTTTTCAATCGGTTCACCTCTAACGTCCAAGTAGTTTAATTGTCTTTTATACTCTGCCGTACAGCTTTTCCCATCACAGACACAAGTTTACCTCCCATCTGTCATTTTCAGTTCTTCATTAATTTGTTGTTTAATCGTAAGCATTCTACTAATTGCCTTATATTTTAATCCTACTGCCTCTCCAAATGTGTCAATCACATTTTTCCTATCAATAGCATCTTCCACTTTCTGTTTATTATTTTTATCACGCCTCGCTGTTCTTACATCTAATTTTGCGTAAGATGACAGCTGCATTAAATAAGAATAGCTATTTGCTAATCTCCCAAGCAACTTCCCAGCCATTCTCATATCTTCAACAGTATCAATCGTTTCTGGAATATCATATCCATATTCATTCCGAAAAAGTTCCATAAGATGATAAGGTTCTTCTGCAAGTATTTCTTTCACAGAATATTTTGAAATTGCTTTTGTTTCTGATTTCATACCAGAGTTCATATCTTCTCCTTTCAAAAACCCACTTTACAATATTATGTATATTTTTCAAAAAATGACAACGTTTTTTAATCTCAAAAATGATTCTTTTCAAAAAAAGCAGGATGCTCCTGCTTTTCATATAAGGGCTTTTTATCGCACATTACGGTACTCTTTCTCAATTATATTCCCATTTTCTAAGACTAACCATCTTAAGCATCCTCCGGCTTCAATACCGCCCTCCAAACAATATGCTGAATCATTAAATTTCATTGGCTTTTTGTCCGGATTTCTATGTCCAAAAATTTCAATTTTCTTTTTTTCAGCTTGATCTTTAAAAGTATTGGTTATTTGCTTCAGATCAGAATATAAACCCACTCCATGAATTAACTGGTGAGAAGATATAGTTGCTAAATTTTGTGGGATTGCAGCAATCCCACCGTGACATGCTAAAATAGTCCTCCCATCAAACGTATAATAACAACATTCATTTAGCTTTCGATAAAATTTCCTCATATCTTTTTTGGCTATATTAGCTGCCTCTAGTTGTTTTTTTGTGTTTTTGGCAAATTCATCGGGATAATCTTTTACCCTGTTTGCCCAGTTCCATACCCATCTTTCATGGTTTCCTTCACAGAATATGACATTCTCTTTGTCTTTTAGTTCTTTTAGGAACAGGATGACTTCTGCATTTTGAGGTCCTCGATCTGTATAGTCTCCAAGAAATATATAACACTCATCCTCTTTGAATCTACCATTATCTTCTACAGCTTCCTTCAGTACATCAAAGCATCCATGAATATCGCCTATATGATGAATTTTCGTATATTTATTTAAATCGATTGGTTTAGGCCAGATAGATTCCAGATCTTCTGGTTGTATAATTACCATCTCATCTGGGATTTTTTGGCCAGCAAATTCCGTATATACCTTATCCACTATATGATCTGGTACTCTTTTTCTTGCCATCCGATTGAAATTTCTTTCTTTTGATACTTGTATAGGTATACTTGTAAAATCAATCAAATATGTTTTATATCGGTATTTCAATGCTAACTCCTGATACTGGTTTAGTTCAACTGTTTTACTGTTTATATGATCGATAACCGTCAATTCTCCACTCTTCATTCGTTCTTCAAGGATCATCAACAATGTGTCAAAGACAAATGAATCCTTCTTTCTGTCACTTGATTCTTTTCCGTAAATAGTCTGTACCGGGCTTTTAAACAGCATTCGAATATTGTCAAATGATAATGTGTAGGGAATTAGACGATGATCTTTTATGTATGTTGTTTTTCCACAGCCAGGAGCACCTCTTAAAATCAATAATATCCTCATTTGGTATTCTCCTCTAATCTTTTTGTCTGTCATAATATGTAATTAAATTTAATCCCATAAAAAAAGGGCCTTTCGAGACCCTTATTCACCTATGGCATCATTTGTTTCATTTTCTTCTGCTATAGTTTCTTCATTTTAATCAGCATCCTCTGCTGACACTGTTTCATTTTCTTGTATAGTTTCATCTATGGCCGCAGCAGAATCATTCTCTGCAGAATTTAGTTCCTGGTTTTCATTTCTGGAAATCGTAAACCAACATCTTCCCAGTTCTTCTCCAGTAATTTTCAATTCCCAGTCTCCAGCTTCAACACCTTCAAGACGCATGATCTTCTTTCCATATCCATCCTCTAGTAACAAGTCCGCATTCGCAACATCGTTATAAAGAATCCCTGAAGGAGACTTGATTTCAATTGCTGCTGCATGGGTTGCATTTTCCCATTTTACAGTAGCAATTCCTTCTCCACTGACACCATCGCTATGAATTGTGATTTTACCGCTTGTATTACCAGAATGAACAAAACTATCCGCATTTCCAGTCCCAAACGATGTATCTATTGTAAATTTCCTTTCTTTCAAATCATAAATATCTATTTTCCAAGTTCCTGATACAACTCCATCCACATCCACTTTTAGAATCTGTTTTCCATTTTCTGATTTCTGTTCAAAATCTATCGAATTTCCAAGTGGAGAAGTGATTGTTGCGCTTGGTGCTGTATACAGAATATCATTTGGATCTTCATTATCCTTTAAATCATATTTTAATATCATTCCAAATGACTTAATTGTTGCATCGATGTCGTAGGAAAACTCATAGTCTGCCGTTTTTTCTACATCTCCTGGTTTGTTACCCATTAGCTTATTATATTCTTCCAAAGTGATCTGCTTTCCATTTTCATCCTTATAGAAATATGGAACAGAAAAATCCACATTTGCGATTCCTTCACTCCGGTTATTCGCCACATACCGAACAACTCCAATTCCATTTAAAAGATAGTACCCAGATAAAAAGTATTCTGGGATCTTTACGGATGCATACCCTTCAGGCAATAAGTTGTATTCATTTGTCTGATATAATTCCATTGATGATAGAACATGGGTATCTACCATAGATTCTATTACATGATGCTGTGTTCCAATATAGAGATCAATATTTGCCATTTCGTCAGGTTTAAGACCTGATACGCTTCCACATTCTGTTAACCTATCCGCAGTTATAGATTGTCCTGCGATTTTATCAATGATAATCACAGAATCTCCAAGTTCCAACTGTGATAAGCCAGCATAGGAAGCGGAACCATGATCGGTTTTTGATTCTCCAATTACAAACTGAATTTTCCCAGATTCGGCTACTTTTAAATTATATAATCCAATTGTATACCCTTTATCACTAAAACGCTCCCATGTAAATCCTGGAACCGATTGTTTTGTATAATAGATCATGGTATCATCTTTATACATTGTAGGGATTAAAGAATCATCTTTTGTGAAAGAAACTATCCTGTCCGGATTCGCCTCTTTCGCAATTAGGTTTTCCTCATTTACATTCGTTTCTCCCATGTGGATTGGATAAAAATCATCTCCATTTTTTACATAAAACATATTTTCCTGCAAATTTTCTGCGTTAATCGGTGTAAGTTCATAGGAATCTTGCTCTTTTTCCTCCTTTTTTAATCCACTTAAAGGATTTCCACAAGCCGATAAACATATTGATGCTGCTAAACAAGCTGCTATAACTCTACCCTTCATGTTGTTTCCTCCGTTCTAAATGCCTTAAACCCTTTCCAATATTGGAATAACACCTTTGCCACTAATTTTTCCTCCGCTACATATGTGGTATCCCAATACCTGGCATCATTTGAATGATTTCTGTTATCTCCTAAAAAGAAATAACTTTTTTCTGGAACATTAAATTTTAAGTACTCTGTAACCTCCATCTGTTCATTTAGGTAAGGTTCGTTTACTCTTTCTCCATTTATTTTTACATATCCATACCCATCATCAGAATCGTTTGGGATAATTTCAACCGTATCTCCAGGGAGTCCGATAAGCCTTTTTACGAAATATAGGCTTTCATCATCAGGATATCTAAATATAATGATATCACCTCTCTCTGGCTTTTCACCAAACTTATACGCAAGACGATTTCCAATTAATCGACTGTTTGTCATGATTGTTGTTTCCATCGATCCAGATGGAACTACCGCATTGGCTATTAGATATGTTGTAATGAGCCATGCGATAATGATTGCAGGCAAAAACAGTTTTGCCATATCAATCAAATCCTTTTTAAATTCTTTTAGTGACAATTTACTACCTCTCCTTTTTTTCCCTGAATTTTTTTAGTCAGTCCGGTTTTTCTCTGATCGATCCTTGTAGTGTGAACCGAATCTGACAATGCTGAATTTACATAGATAATTTCCACCTGCTTCTTGGCTCTTGTTATAGCTGTAAACAACATATTTCGATTCAGCATGTTTTGATAGGTATCAGGCAGTACGATCACGACTATTTCAGCCTCCGATCCTTGTGCTTTATGGATAGTAATTCCATATGCAAGTGTCACTTCCTTTAAACAGTTTCCTGTAACTCTTTTTTCTTCTGAGCCCACTTTAACCATAAATCCATTTCTAAGTATTTCCGTTATGTATCCAATATCTCCATTGTAATAATCCTTTTCATAATTATTATTCAAAAAAATAACCTTATCATTTTTATGGTATGAAGTCCTTCCATAAGTAAAGGACTTTTCTCCGTTTTCTTTATTCACTTTTTGAGATATAATTGTATTAATAGCTCTAGTCCCTCCATCTCCTACTTTCACTGGAGATAGAATCTGGATGTTATGCTCCTTTCCATTTTCTCTAAAAGTATCAAATAATTCCTCCAATCTTTCCATTGCTTCTTTTATAGTTTCACATGCTGTAATATGGAAAGATGAATCCTTTACAAAATCCATTCTTCCATCAAGGACTTTGTACGCATTATCGATAATAGTAGGCAAACCTTTTTGCCTGAAAATTTCTTTTAATCGATGCGTTTCAAACTTATTACTTTCAATTAAGTCGTGAAGTACATTTCCACTTGATACACTTTGTAGCTGATCTTCATCTCCTATTAATATGAGAGTTGCACCAGCCTTAATTGCCGGTAACAAAAGTGCAAAAATCTCTGTATCTACCATTGACATCTCATCCAGAATGATTAAGTCTGCTAATAAAGGATCTGAAGCATCTTTATGTTTCATTTCTCCATCAGAAAATGGTCTGAATTTCAATGTTCTATGGATTGTTTCAGCATCCATTTGTGTAATCTCACTCATCCTTTGCGCAGCTCTCCCAGTTGGAGCACATAGGAGTATGTTGTTACATGGATGCATAGTCTGATACATGTATATTATGCCATTTACGATTGTAGTTTTTCCTGTTCCTGGCCCTCCTGTTATAATTTTTATTCCATTCGTTCTTAAAACCTCAAAAGATTCCTTTTGCTTTTCTGAATATTTAATCTTTAAATGTTTTTCTACATCTTCAATTATTTTTTCATTATAAAAAGAATCCTCTTTTCTCTCATTCAACCTCAAAAGATTCTTTGCTATGAAAACTTCACAATCCCATAGTTTTTTTCTATAAACGCGGATTCCATTATTTGCTTTTTCCATAACAATTCCACTCATTGTCTGAATAGCCGCTGCCAATACAGCCGCTGGCACAGGTTCTGATGGATAGGAAGATTTTTTTACAAGTTTAGCAATTTGCTTTTTCAATGCAAACTGAGTAGAATAAGTAGAACCACTTTGCATAGTTATTATGTCAAGCCCTTCATAAATCATACTTTTAATCCGATTTAAATGTAAGGCATCAAAATTGAGGGATTTTCCTATCCGGTCACATGTAAAAAAGTCAAGGCCTGCTCGATATCCTATTCCATATGGGTCTCTTTTTAATCTCTTCAATGCATTTTTTCCATACATTTTCATTAACTTATCGCAATTTGCAATCGTTCCTCCAAATCCAGATATATATTCCAAAATTACATAAGAAGAACTTATACTCATCAATCTGTTGTAAACCAATTCTAATTTGGTTGTATCTATTTTAGGTAAATTTTCAATCATGATTTCTAGTGCCTTTGGATCCCTTGAAAAACTTAAAATGTCATCGCCTGCCACATCTATAATTTTGTTGATTGTACAGGTTGACATCTTAAATTCATCGGACTCCTCTTTAAGTTCTGTGATAATTCTTTTTAATATTTTTTTACTCATTTCACAAGTTTCTGTATATGGTTTTATTGTCTTTGACTCATACCGATTATCATTCCATGTTCCAGTAAGCATAAGACACGTATCTAATGGCCATTTAGGAATAACGCTATCTACAACTACAAGTCCATCCGAATTCCTTTTTACATCAATCTCGTCTGTTTCAATACCGATGATTGAAACACCCGTACTCTCATCTCTTTTATAATACTTGCTTAATACTCCGTTAAATCTTTCTACCATACTAACCTCCAACCATTTCAGATTAATGCAGGCACCTCTTATCTGTTTATCAAAACACTTTTCATAACATATTAGCTTTGTAATTTTGATAAAAAGAGAATATAGGCTTCTTTCTGTTTTTAGTATGGAAAGATTTTGGAGGAATGAATGATGTGATTATATATGGAGGATGCAGAAAATGAATGATGGATATTTAACAAGAATTTTAAGTTATGATCCTCTCTCACCAGAGGAAAACAATCGCCTTGCAATGCTTGCGCAAGAGGGAAATGCCCAAGCGCGGGATTTAGTTGTCCTTTCTAATTCACGGCTTGTAAAACAGTTATTGAGCAAATATAATTGCTCTGAGTTTGAACACGATGACCTGATGCAGGAAGGACTTTGTGGGATTCTCAAAGCAATTGACACCTATGATGAAACAAAAAGTGCTTTCAGCACACATGCCTTTTATTGGATTCGGGCAATGATTCTGAAAGGTATACGAACTATGGAAGATTTTCACTATGATCCTTGTTTTTATTCTAAATCAATACGTTATAAAAAATTAAAAAATGCTATAGGAGAAAATCATTCGAATTTCACAGATGCAGAACTAAAAGATTTTGGTCTTACACATGAAGACATTAATAAAATCGAATTGTTTTTAAGGCAAACTTGTTCACTCGATGCTATTTCAGAAGAATATGGTGATAGCTACAATGCTTCTTGCGAATCCTTATCTATTTCTGGTAATTCACTGGAGGAAACTATCTATCAAAAGGATATTAAAAAAATTGTAGCCGCAGAAATGGAACGTCTCTTGACGGAAAAAGAATTATTTGTAATTCGAAATACCTATGGGATTGGGACAGAAGAAAATAAAATGACTATTGTATCAAAAATGATGGCAGAACAATTCGGAGAAAAAATTTGTTCCAGGCAACGAATTCAACAAATTAAAACTAAAGCAGAAAAAAAATTAAGAAATAGTGAAGCTCTAAAGAGTATCTTCTTTTCTTAAACGGCAGCCATGCCGTTTTTATTTTATTCCTTATGAGGATTTTACATTATATATTTGATTAAGTAAAAAAGAGGTGAAGGTATGTATAATATAGAAAAAATCCGTGAAGAACTAAATCCACTTAGTATAGTAACCTACTTTGGTATACCTTATAGACGTTCTGGCAAGAATATCTTTATATTATGTCCTGAACATGAAGAACGTACCGGATTCGCTGATCAACATATCGGCAATTGTGTAATTGGTGATAGTTTCCGAAATGCTTACTACTGCTTCGGGTGCGGAGCGAAAGGAGATGCTTTTCGCATGATTGCAAAATTAGAGCATCTTGACTTGAAAAAAGATTTTGGAAAGATTCTTGAAATTGCAGCTGATATTTGTGGAGGTTCAGAATTATTTACAGAATCTTTTTCACAAAAGAGAAAGACATTTCAAAATAAGCAAAAAAAGCCAGATAAATATCTACTCACTAAAGAGCAATTAAATTTAATAGGGCTATTTCCCAAGAGATATTCTCAGGTATATTACGAATGCTGTACAGGTGAATATATTTCTGAAAAAGATAATTATGTCAAAAACTTAAACAAATCCTATCTGGATGAATTTGGATTTCCATTAGCAACCTATTTATCGTCACATCCTTTTTCCTATTCGTTAAGCACTTTAGCTAGCGAAAATTATGATTTGTATGTTGCCATAATAAAGTCGAAATTAGAAGAAACTATGGAAAAGTTTAAAAATCTTGCAAAAAAAGACTGGCTTGAATTTTCTAGTCATATATACGATGTTAATAAAAAAAACATTTCTTTAGTTTCTTTTTGTGAAAAACTTAAATCGATATATAAATCAAAATACCTTGAAGCAGAAGCTATCTGGAAACAATTTGCTTCACTAGAAGAACTAAATTCTATTGATGACAGTTGGATATTTGAATATGATTTTAAAATAGAAAAAAAGCCAGGAACTGTCCTATAGTTCTGGCTTTTTAATATTATTCATCTAAATCAGCACTTTTAGAAATTGGTTTCATCATTCTAACAATAACCTGATTCTTTGCCTTGCGAATTCCAATTACAACAACAAAATTTTTACTGTAATACTCTATGATCTCCTTTGTATCTTTTATTGTTCCGATTACTTTCTCCACAAATTCTGTATCATCATAAACAACCGTAGAAATCTTCTGGTTCATATCAAGATTCTTTGCTAATTTATCTAGTCGATTTAAAAGAATATCCAGCCTCGTAAGCTTCGATCCTGTAACTTTAAGTCTAACATCACTACCTTTAAACTCATTCGTTAAATCTATCATTTCTTCCTCCTGTTTATTGTCTTGCTCATTGGGCGATTTGCTCCCATATAAGGTGAGTTCACAGCATGGGTTGGTTTTACTTCTGCTGTATTTCGCATACTTTGAGATTCATTACGTGAATTTGCAAATTTACGTTCTGGCATCTTTTTCTCATCTGGTTTGTCCTTTATCATGGATGGTAATTTCAAAATGTTCGATACCAACTGGAAACTATTATTATCTTCTATTGTATTATCCTCATCATAGTCTATCAAAAGCAGCTTTCCTAAAGGATTTTGTTTTGTCGGAGAAATATATTCTAATGCAGATCCATTCTTAAACATCACAAAAATAATATTATTCTTTCCCACATCAGTAATTTGAGCTTCTACATCCTCTACTTCATTTAATCGGTTTACAATAGCTAAATTGATGAGATAAGTTTTTACGATATCCGTAAATCTTGTTTCACCTTTTACCTTGTATGTTCCTGACGAAAAAAATAACGGAGCCTCATCATATATTTTCTTTAAAATATTCAGAGTCGCTCCATTTACATCGGTTTCTGTCCGGCTTGGTAAAATTTGAAAACTCACCTTCCCTTTTTTGACATACTCTCCAATTCCAATTAAATAAGATTTTTCTGTAGGAGTTTTCCCTATGTTGTAATATAGGTTGATCCCTTTCCCATCTTTTAAAGGAACCATTCTTCCGATAAGACCATTAGATGAAGTAATGTCACTAAAGAACTCAAGAATATCAAAAATATCCGTATATTCCTCATCATCCATATATTGCATCGTAAGAGAATCCGTTTCCCATCGTGCTTTTATCATTTGATAAGCATCATCCTCTGTTATTTCTCTTTCTCTGTAAGTTAAACGATTATCCGCATATCCAAACTTATAAATCGTCTTATTAAATGGATCAATATATCTAATATCATGATTTCCATCTTCATTTTCCTCTATTTCATATGGGATCTCTGCTTCATCTAACTTTTTTTCTAATTCTAATAAGTATCGTTTTGTATCACTTTTTCTTTCCTTTTTAAAAAACATATCAAAAATGTTCATTTTCTCACCTCTTATAATATAATGTATGATTATCTCCATAAGAATCGCTTTTTTCTGCTTTTATTTTTAGAACAACTATTCTTTTTAGGCTTTCTTTTTCAGTTATCCAAAATAAAATATTACATTATATTTTTGTAGTTAAAATGAAAACCGGAGTTAAAGGAGGTTATGTCATGTTGGCTTTTGAGGAGTTAGGAAAAATCGTATCAAAAATAGCTGGAAAGAACTGGAGAACGGAAAGAATTCCTGATTCTCTAAAATCCGTATTTCCTTTGCAGGTAAGAAAAATTCAAAACGCAATGTGGAAAGCTGAAGTGTCAAAAAGTTTTGACTCTTCGGAACTGGCCCGGAACGAAATTAATAAGCTATATGATCTGGCTGTTAATTGTGAACTCGTTGTCCCTGGCAAAAAGTACCTATATGACAAACTACTCTGCATCGCAGAGATCTAAAAAAAAGAGGCTTAAGCCTCTTTTCTGTTAATAACACTATTCATTTGGTTTCTTAATTTATCCATTTTATCTAAAACTTCATTTTCATATCGGCATCTTTCATCGATCTCCTCTCCCGATATGGTTCCAGATATAATTGCATCAATCAAATCAAACGACTTTCCATCTTTCACATTTAAACTTTCTTCCAGTTTCTCGTATTCGTTCAGTAAATTTTTTAAACACTCTGGTTTGTTCTCATTCATATTTTCACCTCGTCATAAACTGTTGATTTGTGATTTTAATTTCTACGGCATTTTAATATTATGTTTTTCGTCCGCATCTTATTTACTTCCCTACTTATGATGCATGTTCTTGACGAATAAACTAGTAAATTTAAAGTGTCTAATGTGAATTTTTACAATTTCGCTAACTTAATTTAGCTTTCTCCTCTCTTTTTCGTGTATATAATAGTTAATATGTAGGATTACTATATAAAATAATGCAAATTGTTATAAAATTTTATTTTTTCAAATTGTTAAAATATTTTAATTCTCAAAATTTTTTAACATGTTTTTTATCTGATCACAATTTTCGTTCATACTAATCACAGAAGAAAAAACTCTAAAAGAAATTTTCTTTTGTAGCTAATAAACAATTTACATCAATATAAATTGAAGTTTTATTGTAGTTAGAAATTTCGCCAAATTAATTTAGGAGGATATATGTCAGAATTAGGAAGAGAAAGAGATTTAGTGCTAAACCCAAATGAATTTGCCTATGTATTAGACAAAACAAAAGGACTCATCTCTTGTGTAGTTGGATCATACAAAATGAGTCTTTCCACATCCGACTCACTGGTTATTTTCAATGAGAAAACCAAACAATTCGAAGAAGCTGGATTTGATAAAGCAATTACAACGTTCATCACTGCTCCAGAAAACTGGTATATCAAGCTGAAAAACCCTGCTCAGGAGGATAAACATCCAACACCAGGAACCGCAAACCCGCTGCCTGATCTGCAGACTGGAAAAAAAGTAAATATCAAAGGGAATGTGTCATTTGCTCTTTACCCAGGACAGATGGCAAAAGTAATCCAGGGACACCGGCTTCATTCTAACCAATACTTATTAGCAAGAGTATATGATGCAGATGTACTTGGGCAGATCGAAATCCTTGATGAAAATGGAAAGCCAACAGGTGAAAAGAAAAACCAATATACAATTGGTCAACTTCTTGTAATTAAGGGAACCGAGGTCCAGTTCTATATTCCTCCAACTGGAATTGAGGTTATTCCTGTAGGAGGAAAAGGTGATAATTATATCCGAGATGCTGTCACCCTTGAGAGATTGGAATATTGCATTTTAAAAGATGAACAGGGAAATAAGAAGTACATACATGGAGCTGCGGTTGTCTTTCCGGAGCCAGATGAAACCTTTGTTGAAAATCCGAATGGTGGGTATAAATTCAAAGCAATTGAATTATCTGATATCAGCGGTGTTTATGTAAAAGTGATTGCTGATTATGAGGAAAATGGCATAAAGCATTATACAGGAGAAGAATTGTTTATTACTGGGAAAGATCAGATGATTTATTACCCAAGACCAGAGCATGCAATCATTGACTATAACGGGAAAGTTGTTCATCATGCCATTGCTATTCCAGTCGGAGAAGGCAGATATGTTCTTGACCGCAAAACCGGAAATATAAAGACGATTAAAGGTGCTGCAATGTATCTTCCAGATCCTAGATATGAAGTGATTGTCAATCGGAAACTGTCTCCAAAGCAGTGCGAGTTATGGTATCCTGGGAATAAAGAAGTTTTAAGATATAATGCCGGAATTAATGAAGAAGATACCTATTTTGACACTTCAAGAATGAAGGGTTTTTCCAACACTCAAGTTTATTCAGATACACTTGATAACGGCTTTTTCGGTCAGGCAAACGCCATTGTAGAGGACTCTGGATTTTCTAGGAAGACTACCTATACCAAACCTCGTAGTATCACAATTGATAATAAATTTGATGGAGTAGTAAGTATTGATATCTGGACTGGATATGCCATCAATGTCGTATCCAAGAATGGGACTCGTAAAGTAATTACTGGCGCTCAAACTTACCTGCTAGAATACGATGAAACACTGGAAGTTCTTGAACTGTCTACTGGACGACCAAAGACAACTGATAATCTATTAAAAACCGTATATCTCAGGGTTGATAATAATAAGATCAGCGATCTCATTAACGTACAAACAAAGGACTTTGTGGATGTTCAGGTCAAGGTTTCTTACTGTGTTGATTTCCTGGAAGATTATAAAGATAAGTGGTTTTCTGTTGAGAATTATGTCAAGTACATGACAGATCGGCAACGTTCCCTCTTAAAACGTGAAGCCAGGCTTCATACAATTGAAGACTTCTATGAAAATGCATCTGATATTGTCAGAAGAGTAGCTTTAAACCTTCCGGAACCAGGTGTGACAGAAAAAAACGAATGCGGACGCCCAGGGAGATTCTTTAAGGAAAATGGAATGTTAGTTCATGATGTGGAAGTTTTAAGTGTTTCGGTTCAGAGTGATGTAGAGGAAATCATCAACGCCCATCAGCGCAGAATTATTACGAAATCTCTTGAACTTTCAAATGCAGCCAAAGAAGTGGAAGTAATATCTAAACTTACTGCACTTGAAAAAGAAAAGGCTGACCTTGAATATCAAAATAAAATCTATAAACTGGAATTGGATAATAAAGCTGAAAAGAGTCGGATTGCAAAGCACGAAGAAATTAAGCGACTTGAAGAAAAATCTGATGTCGCAGCTAAACTTGCAGAAAAAGAATTACAGTCATTTTTAGATTCCATCCAAAAGTCCGAGTTAGCACGAAAAAAAGAGGCAAATAATTCTATCCTTAGTTTCCAAAAAGAAAAAGATGCTCTTGAAATCGCAAAACAAAAGGCATATACTGATGCAATCAAAAAAGTCATCGAATCTATAAGCCCGAATTTAATTGCTTCAATGACATCCTGCTCCAATGCGGAATTAATGAAGAGTCTTGCCGAGGCTATGGGACCATATGCACTTGCAACCAATGAATCTGTTTCAGATGTTAT
>CAJUHL010000011.1:0-25057 GCA_910586425.1 uncultured Bacilli bacterium | reverse complement strand
ACCGCCTTCCGATGGATTCTTCTTACATAGGCAAGAATGCCAAAGGCTACAGGAGACAGTAACAGATACCTTATAAATAATCACTAGTTGTTTTGAAACTCCAAACAACATAAAATTATCGCTAAATAAATAGCCTCATACTAATTAAAATAAAAGGAAAAAGGAGAACACATGAAATCAGCAATTAATGAAATTATCAATTCTATATTAGAAGATAATGAAAAAGAACAAGAAGATATCATTCGATCTGTATTAGAAAAAATGCAAAAAAGTCTAATTGATATGTCAGACCCAGACCATTTTTATACCATGTTTATCTTCCCACTTCAGAATGCATCATCTGTATTGGCAAAGAATTTACATGAAAACCCTATTGATAAGAAAAATTCTTTTAAACTTGGTTTCCTATTTACGAATTATGGCTTCCTATCATCACATATCGAAAAGTTAATTTCAAGCCGGTGTGGATCATGCTGTATGTGTGACTGTTCTAGATATATCCTTAATATTTATAAGACATTTCTGCTTACCGGCATAATTCCAGAGGATGATTTTTCAGAAGATCACTACTGGCTCCCAAAATTTGGAACTTATGAGGAATGGATTTCATATTGTGACAGTCTCTATGAATTATATTATGGGAACCCTCTGAAGTATCTTACTTCTTATTCTGCCCTTGTAAGCTCTGATATACGAAAATATCAACATACCATTCACAAATGGTTTTTGAAGTGGAAAGACGGAAATGAATATCATTTTTATGACACATATGACTCAGATCAGGAAAATCCATTAGATAAATACTGTGCGGTTGACGAGTTTTACTTGATTAATAAACGTTACCTACCCAATGCCAGCTACGAAACTGCTAAAGAAAAAAGAATGCCCTTCAGGCTGAAAGTTCCAAAAAAAGATGTTCTTAGTATAAAATGCATTTCAGAAACTATTTATATTTAGGGATAAATAAGCATCATGACATATCTATATCAAATTAAAAAACAGGCCGAGGCCTGTTTTTTAGGTATTCTACATATCTTACATTATCTTTGCCACTTTCCTTCTATATTTACTATATTAAATGATACTGTGATCTTTAATGAAACTGAGAAAGTATTTTTTTATCTTTCAATCCTTGAATCAAGAATGAATTTTTTATCCTCCCATGACGCACTTACATTGAACTTGTAACGTTCTCCTTTTACCTGGATGGTTCCGTCCTCTTTTACCATTTGACATTCGGCATCTTTATCAACGCCATAGTCCTTTATTATCACACCCATGAATTCGGCATATCCATAATCCGTATTCTTAAATCCAATTGGGATAATATGAACGGTCGTTGCATGATCAAGGATTAAAAGGTTATGGCCTATTCCAATGTTCTCCATATTGGAAGGCCGGATTTCCCGTTTATCCATTTTAAATTCGGCTTTATTTCCGCTCCCTACAACAGAAATATTTGAAGCAAATTTCCCTTTATCCCAAGAACCTCTGACAAAGACAGCATAATCCTCACAGCGTACGGTTATAGTAGTCTTTCCTCCTGGGAGAACCACAGCGCCATGCCGTTCACCATCATTTTCAAGATAAGCGCAAACATCGGTCACCAACTTCGTCCCGCTTTCCGGAATATCAATCGGAGCCACAATGAGTTTTACCTGATCCTCTTTTATTTGAATACCGTTATCATCTAAAATTCTTATATTTAGTTTATACATATCAAAAATAAACTTTTCAGCCGCCCTTTCATAATCGGTTTCTCTTTGTACGCAATAGGTATATTGTCCTGGATTCAATCCTGCATCAACTTGTATATCTAAAAGTTTATCCTTTCTTGATACCTCTACAAGGCTATCCGCTACTTTTTCTATTTTCTCAGCGGCTTCTTTTGCATCAATTTGCCCTGTAGAAGATGACCCTGTTGATAGATCAAATACAGTACCACTAAACATATCTTCCTTCTGTTCATCTAATATCTTCTGCTCTATGATTTTCTTATCATATTCCTCTCTGCTTTTCCTTAATCTTTTTATAATTTCATCTGGATCATCTGTACTTACTTCGGTCACAAACTTCGGCTTTACATCTTCCTTTTTAGTTTCTACTTCTTTTCTTTCCGAGATAAAACTAATAGTTTCTCGGAATGGATTTTTTCCGGATATTTTGACTTCTCCTAATGATTTATGTCCCGCTTCCTTCTTCTCCTCTTTTCTGGGAGGCCTTCCATCCTTCTTTTCATTCTGTTTAGGCTCTTCATCAAAAAATGCAAAATCAATATCAAAGCTATCCAAAGGCCCTGAGCTTTGGCCTATCTCAGGAGTTTGTTTAAACGGTGCATTCTTTTCCTCCTTAACATCAGGTGCCTTTGACTCGAATTCCTCATCAAAGAAACTGAAATCATCAAAAGTATCATCTTTCATAGGAATGTCCAGATTATCAGGGATGAACGTTTCTTCTGCCTTTTCAAGCTGCATAACAGCAGGTTCCTCTAATCTTCGATTTAATTCTCTTTTCTCATCTGCCTTTTCCAATATCGGTTCTGTTTCCCTATCCATGTCTCCAAAGAAATCCATGTCAAAGAAATCGGGTTCTGCTAATGATGGATGCTCACTCTTTTTGATGCCACCTGCTTTTGGAATTTGCTCTGTCACATTTTCTTCCTTTATTTTATCATTTCCTAAAGCATCTGTTTTATCTCCAGAAATCGTATCTTCTTCTACGAGTTTCGGTTCAGCTATATTTAATATATCTAAATGTTTTTCATCCTCACCAACATCGGAATGTTCTTTCTTGCTATGATTTGTATTCTGATTTGCTGCAATGATAGAATCAAATTCTTTCTGAAGGATATTTTTAAGGGCTTGTCTGGATACCTCACATTTAACTCCACATATATCCATACAAATTTGGTCATTCGTTTCTACACATCCAAATTTATGTTTCAAAAGTAATGCTGCAGCATTATTCCGCATACGATAGATTGACATCAGAATCTTTTTATAATACTGAATAAGAATTTCTTCTTCTCCTTCAAATCTTAAATTTTCAAGGGATTCGTTTCTTTCCTCCTCCAGTTCCCTCATAAGGATCTCTGAATATTTGAATATTGTTTCTAATTTTTCTATGCGATTACTCATCTTTTTTTACCTCCTCAGCCTTTTTCTTGTTCTTCTTGGTCTTTTCCTTTTTTGGCTTCTCCTCTTTTGGTTTTGATGAGAAAAATCCTCCAAATAACCCTTTCCCTTTTTTGGCATGTTTCTCCACCTCAAGTGTTTCTGATACATCCCATACCTGGTTAGCAAGTTCCATCAAAGCTAATTTTACTTCTTTTGTATATTCAATACCCTGATCTAATACAACTGGTGTTCCATTATAAAGACGGTTTAAGAATACTGCCTTAGGTACAGAGGGTACTTTTACAGATAATTTAAAATATTGCTCCTCAAATTCATCCGCTGTAAATTCTAGCTTTTCAATGTTTGTTCCATTTTCTTTCGCATTTTTCTTATTTTCAATATTCTCATTTAAAATCCACCTGATTTTCTCAACTAATCCAAGTTTCTTTAAAGTTCCATAATATCTTAAATTATTACGGATATTATTAATATCAAGATTTAAAATATAGTAACATCTATATGCTTTCTGAAGGATTGGGTATGTTGTAATATGAAACATAGAAGAGTTTGTGTCAATAATCACTATATCATATTCTTTTCTAATAATATCTAAAAGATAAATATAGTATTCTGGTGTTATTTTTAATGAATCAATTTCTTCTGGTGTCAATGTTGATCCAGTGAGGACATGCAGATTTTCAATTTTATTATATGGCTGCATACATTCATGAATAACCTTATTTACAAGCATAACGGAATTATCATCACCAATCATGTTTCCTTTATCAAAAATAGTTGATATGGCTTCCATTGCTGACTTCATATTTTTTTTCTTGTCTTCTTTGATATCAAGAATCGTTCCGATTGATAAGGTCTGCAAATCCGCTTCAATCAAGGCTACTTTTGGTTTTTCTCCACTATCTTTTACTTTACCATAAGCGGCAATTGCACAAGCTGTATTAACAGATAAAAATGATTTCCCAGTTCCTGGCTTTATTGAAGTAAAAACATACACATTGTCCATTGTACCTTTTATCATTTTTCCAGCATCTGATAAGCCACTCAGTATCTCATCATCTTTCACAAACTCTGCTGGGCTTGCACTGTTTAAAATATTTTTAGCAAGGAATGAAACGGCTGCCTCCTGCTTCGGGTTTTTGATTAAATTATCTATGACTTCTAAATTCACATTTTTTGAAATGCAAATATCATAAATTCCGGATAAAACCAATCTGCCAAGTTCGTCAATCCTTCCCTGGTCCCTTGGATCCAGCTGCCCAGCCAGATAGATAAACCTTACATAATTATACTGCCTCTTTAAATCAAGTAAGAGTTCCGTCACCGAATCCTCTCCCTCTAACCAGTCTGAAGTAATTACGATCTGAGGACGATTTTCTTCAATCTTATCATAAATAGCATTTCGATCATTAGCAGTTGCAATTACATTACATTGTTCTAATGTCTTTACACCATCATCAAGTGCGGCAATCCCAGTTGCCATTAATACTTTATAGATTCTTTCTATTCCCATATTAGTCGTTCCTTTCTTTTATCCTGAACCATTGGTTGCCTACCAATGTGTTTATTTTATATTCTCTCTTATGTATTATGTGGTAAAAGGTAATAATTGATAAGCATAAAACGAATTCTCCTTAAATTAGAAAAAACGGCCCAGGCCGTTTTTAAATTACTTTTAACTTATTCTCTTCATACCAAATATATCTTCCTTTTGATTCGATCACCCGAAATGTCTTAAAATTTCTTTCGCTTTTTTTCTTTATCTTCAACTTTATTGAACTTCTATTTGTATTCATTCCTTTCAAAACAAACAATACAATAATTCCAACTATCGCTATGACAATAAATATGGTTATGTTCATTCCTCTTCCTCCATCCATAATCTTTCTCATATAATGCAGGCTTTTTTCAAAACATAACTTTATAGTTTATGATATTATAGCTCCATCTTTAATTGATAAAACCTTTCTGGAATACTTACTTGAGGGAATCCCATTTTTCCCACTATTATAAGCAACCAAAGCCATTGACTCATCATACCCATTCTTTTTCAAACATTCAGAAAAGATAAATACACCTGCCCGTATCGACTGATAAGGATCCATAAAGTCTGTAATCCCTAATTGAGCTCTTAACCACCCATGATTGCTGGAATTAATTTGGGCAATTCCATAGTCCACCGTTCCATTCTTGTTACGATGTGTTAAATTAGGGTTATATCCAGACTCACAATAGAGTTTTGCTAAGATTACTTTTTCATGTCCAGGAATTCCATATTCCGCACACATCTGATAAACATAATCTTGTAATTCATCAGATAGTCTTGCAGGAATTCCATTGTCAATTATTGTATAGTGAGTATTTCCTGATGCGGTAGTCTCATCATTAACAGCAATCATATTCTCTACTTCAGCTTCTGTTATTTCATCTACAATGACATAGCCATCTTCTGTTATCTCATATTCCTCAGATAAGCCCGTCATTGTAGGTGCTGCCATCGCTTGCATGGAAGAAGAGATTGACATCATCAATATAAAGTTAGCAATCATATATCTTTTCATAATCTTTTTCATATAATTATCCTCGCTTATTATTAGAATTAGCCTTAGAAATTCAATCTGTTTTCGTTGGCCTCTATTAGTATGATAGATATTCTTCTAAAAAGTTACATTTATGTTAAAATTTGTAACATTTGTGAAATATTTGTATTTGGTCCCAAAAAAATTATAGAAAATATCAATACCAATAATATTGAGATTATGAATCTAAAAAATATCCTGAAAACGCAGGTTTCAGGATGTTTTTATTACATATGTTGATATAAAGATATAGCTGATTCTAATGTATCACAAGAAGCTATAAATCCTGCCGGGTGGACAAAGAACAGACCATCATACTGACTTCTTAAATAGTTTTCACTTTGTCCTCTTAATTCTTCTGCAATTTCCATTCTTGGGTATGTCTTTTCTATGTTTAAACCTTTCTCTAATTTTTCTTCTATATTCATAGTTGCACACAAAAGTGTATACCCACCTCGATTTGATGGAAAAATTACTGCCCGGACAGAACGATGTCTCTCATTCAAAGAGTCTGTAGGTACATATTGCTCAAAAATGATAAGATCCTTTCTTTTTGATTTCTGATAAGTTGTTTCACATAATTTTCTTGCTGGTTCAAGCGAATTAATATTTTGTATTCTTTTTTTCATGACTTCCACCAAAAAGTTTACACGATCTTTCCTACGCAAACAGGTTATTGCGAGAACAAACGGAGACGTCTTAAATTTTCCATATGTACGTTTAATCTGTAGCAGAAAATTTTTTTCGAATAATTCAGGACTTTCATTCGGAATCAGAGCACTCCCGTATTTCTCCCACACATCCCGGATATCCGCAAAGTTCGGAATATCAATCCTTTTTCCTGTTATATCACAATACGTGATATTAAATGCTCGAATTAGAGCTTCGTCTACATCTACACAAAATCTTGGAATAAACGTTGATTTTCGAAAATGATAGATTAAAGATTCCAGAACTGGAGTAAAAACACTCACAGCCTTTTCAAATGCCAAATCTGAACTCTCCTCAGAATTCCAAGTGGGATTAAACATAGCGATGGAAGAGGATAAAAGATTTGTATCAGGTCCATTGTCACATCGGTCAATCTCAGATACAAAGACTTTATCAAATAATTCAGCATGTTCCTTATCCATAAAGTAGGGCGATAAATCTCTCCATAATAGCCCAAATGAGGCATATTTTATTCCATTTTTCCTTATTTCTGCATTTACTTGATGATGATCATACTCTTTCAATCCTATATCATAAATAAGCCCATCGAAACTACTTGGTATCACATTGCTTCGTTTTACTCTAAATTTAGGATTAATCAATCTAAGTAAACAGGTAGCTAAAACATCATCTGCGTGAAATGTTGCTGGATGAGTAATTCCAACTCCAGTTTTTATTATATTTAAAAGTTTATTATATTCCATTATAAAGATTCCTTTCGCTTAATATCTTTATAATGTGAGATTAGCCTAAATTTTTAGACTTTCTAATTTATTATAAAATATTTAAACAGTACATTTTAAATATCTTGTATCTAAATGTGAAAAATTACTCTTTCCAAAGTCATTTTTAGTTTCATTATTACTTATTACGCATTTTTTATAACAAAAAAGGAGGAACCCTCCTCCTTTCTTTATAAAACATAAACATTATTCAGAATTAGTAAAAACTTAGTTCTTCAGTAACTGGCGTTTCGGCTTCAGGTTCTTCATCTGCTGCATCTTCCACCTGCACAGGTTCAGCCTCTAATACCACTTCTGGTTCCTTTTTCACCCTGATTCCAAGTATCTCATTTTCTTCATCTTCTAATCTTATGCTATATGTTTTTGACTTATCAAGCACTTCTTTAATAAGACGCTTTCTATAATCTTTCAACTGAGATGCAATAACTGTAAACGGCATTGGGACTACTTCATTTAAAGAACCTGAATCAATTTGTCCAATTAATCTTACCTTTAAATCTCTTATATTTTCATCCTTCATGATAATATTAATTGTATTGATTATTTTTAAGGAATCAATAATTTCTCTTAAAGCTTTTTCCTGATCATTTGTTTTAAAAATTTTTGCCATATAAAGGCCTCCTATTTTTTATTTTCATCTATATTATGTAAGATTTTATTACGGATATCGTGAACTTTCTTTCATAATGTCTTTATAGAAAGGAGTACTTTATGAATGTAAAAACTACAAACCGGAATATACTAAAATGCGCACAGCTTAAAAAAAATTTCACTTATTCCATGGATGTGGCCGAACTTGAGCCAGTTATTGATGGAGCCTTTGTAGATAATGACCTTTTTGATTTAAAAACGAATAATGAACTTTTTCAAAAATTTGTTTCCGAAAAATTACATTTATCCAGCGAAGAATATAATAATATCTTTAACCCATTAAAACAGTTAAGCTCATTTGATTTTTTAGAAAATCCCTATTTAAAAAATATATCATTACCAGAAATAACATCCGGAAACATCAAAATTGAGAGGGCTTTTTATAAAAAAAATGAATTTACCATCATTGACGAGCCAAAACAATCTTCAAATTTATTGCGAAAATATTCTATTGGTGTTTTTGATAATGAAGCATTTACTTACGTTCTAAGGAGCCCTGAATTTGTGTGGATGAGTATTAACCCAATGGAAATTAACACAGCTAGACAAGCCATATCTAATGCTTATGGTAATGTATTGGTGCTTGGAGGAGGCCTGGGATATTATCCTTATATGGTTTCCTTAAAAGAAAATGTGACATCTGTTACTATTGTAGAAGCAAACTCTTCCATAAAAAATCTTCTTGAAGCAATCATAATTCCTCAATTTCCTGGTAAAAAAGTTACAATTATTCACGATGATGCCTACGACTTTTTAAAAAGATCCACTCCTTGGAAATTTGATTCTGTTTATATTGATACCTGGAAAGATAACGTAGATGGTGCTGCGGATTATAAAAAATTCATGAAATATGAATCGATACATCCTGACTCCCACTTCGATTATTGGTTGGAAAACTCTATTCTTGATGATACTATTGTTAATATATATCAATATTTCAGCGCTAAATTAGGGACCGAAGAATACCAAAAATATTTTTCCATGATCGCACCTGATCTATGGAGCTATTTAGAAACAATACATGACACAATCTCAAGGCCTGAACAAATGGACTATTACCTAACAAGAATATATGCAAAACAGGTTTTGAAAAATATATGAAAAGAGAGGAACCGTCCTCTCTTTCTATTTACTAATCCTATCCGCAATGGAACTTGCTGTATAGGAATCTGGCTTTATAATACATTCAAAACCACACGCTTTAATCCATCCAACTATTTCTGGAATCAATTCCTTTGTTTTCCCATGTTCATTTCTTCCAGCGTCAACATGGATCACAAAATTTGAATTTAAATATAATTCTTCATATTCCGGTTTGTCCTCTATGATATCTATCAATCCGTTTGCAAATTGCAGACTCAACTGTGTTTCAAAATTTAATTTCATCTTAACATTCGTAATCCTGTCAACATGAGTGATTTCGTAAAAATAAATACCACCATGCCCAACACACCTTGCCGCTATCACAGATACAACTTTTGTGTCAGAAAAATTTTGGCTGTCAGTTCCAATTGTAATATCAAATGAACATCCAAAATGTTTATTCTTTTGGTAGTAATCATTTATTAATCTTGCCACATCTTCAAGTGTGACTTTTCCATATGTAGGACTTTTCATAAAAACATTTGGCACCAAAAACCTGCTGATTAATAACTGCAGGTAACGTGCTGCTCCTCTCTTTTTATTTTTATTATGTTTTAATTTTTAGAAATGACAAGTTTTATACACCCTATTTCTGAAACAAGAATTTATTCTATAAAAACTATACTTGAAAATCTAATCACAATCTGTATGTAGACTAACATAAGAATTAAAAACAAAATCAACGTAGTCCATATGGCTATATCTAAAATCATCCATATAACTATAATCATTCATTGTTTGATGATCAATATAAGCAAGCCCTTCTGTCTTTGGATCTATCTTTATTCCATCACATTTACAATACTCACATATCTCCCTTTCAAGATCCTTAAATGCCCATGAATCAGTCATATCCTCTAAATTTAAGTGCCCATCAGTTAAATAACAGATAGTCAACAGATATGACAACTTCTCATCTTGTGTCTTATAATCTCTAAAATCTTTTCCAAATGTACCCAACTTTCCAATAATAAACTTTCCAAATGTCCCATCATCCTTCTTACGCCTTCGGATATCCAAGGATGGTTTTTCCATTCCTCTTTTATCAATGGTAATTGTATGTACAGAGCTTGAATTTGTTTCAAACAAACTATTCCTTACTTTTTTCATTGTATTTCCTCTTTCTTTTAGTTATATTTCTAGTATGTGGAAAAAATTAAAAACAGGCTGATGCCTGTTTTAATTAGGGAAGTACTTCTAATAAATTATTTATAAAATCTCCTATATGCCTATTGCCATTCATTTGATTTGAGAGCATAAAGTCTTCCATGGCGCTTAAGTTAGCAATTTCTATTCTCTCTCTAGAAATTGTCATGCATAATCCAGAGCCGTCTCCACATTCCCTTTTTTCAACGTGGGCTTCATAAAGATTATTAATAAATTTCTCGCTCTCATTCAAACGCTTGCAGGAAATGCAAAGAAAAATTTCATATGCCGCTTTGGAAGGCATATATTTCATTGCAAGTAATGGATATTCTCTTGCCATTTCACCTTTTACATATCCTTCCTTCTGAGTTGCTACATGCTTATCAACATTCGCCCACTCTTCCTTTGTCAATGCTCTCCCTTTTAATTCCTCATTTAATCTTTTAAGTTCCGTTCCAGACATAGATACCTCTCTTTCTTGGTTTAACAAATATTTTTACATCCACTGTTTTCTTTTCTTATGATTTTTCCAACTATCATGCGGTTTATAAGGAACATATATGTCCCACCAGTCTTCCTTCCTAAACGGAATCGCTTTATTTCTCACATAATTCCCATATTCTGGGTCTGTATAATACTTAAAAATTCTTTTAATTCCTCTACACTTTTTAGAGCATGAAGGACCTCCTTTCCTTTTCCTTGTATATGGAACGGGTCCATTTCTATACTTATAATTGTTATCTTTATGATAACGAGCATAAATATGGCATCCATATAAGGCCCTGCTATTACTGCAATTCAATGCCTCTTTCATGTATGTTCTTGGATCTATAATCCTGCCATATCCGTCCAAATAGACAATATAATAGCAATAGAAACTTTCTGTATCTCTTAAAATATATTTCTCTACAGGAGCACTTCCCGTATAGTTCCATTTATCACTTGGACGGTAATCTATCTTCTCCATGTTGAACCAATAAGATAACGGTTCCTTTCTCATTTCCTCCTTTATCTGCGCTAAAAAGACTTCCTTTTTCATTGGGCCAACAACTTCTCCAGTAAGCAGATTTTTTCTATAAAATATCTGTGATAAATTTTCAATATATATCATTCTCTTTCTCCTTTAAGTCTTTTCTGTATATATAATGTAATATTTAAAGAATTAATAAAATAAGCTTTATGTATTAAAGATTTGTCTATAAAATAAAAAGGACATTTAAAATGCCCTTTTTTCTACTACTTCATGATGCATCCGATGCTTTAAAATTATAGATTGGTTTAATAATTCTTACCGTTTCCACTGTATCTTTAATATTATCCATAATCTCTTGTGCTGGCTTATATGCAAACGGCGATTCATCAATTGTACCTCTATTGATTGATGTACTATAAATCCCAGCTTCTTTCATTGTCTTTATAAATTCAGACATAGAAATATTCTCTTTTGCCTGGCTTCGTGACATGATCCTACCAGCTCCATGTGGTGCAGAGTGATTCCAATCCAGATTTCCTTTCCCTATACAAATAAGAGAGCCATCCCTCATATTCATAGGGATCAAAACTTTTTCATCTTTTCTGGCAGATATCGCGCCTTTCCTTAAAATCATTGAATCCATATCAATATAATTATGGATTGTTTCAAATTCCTCCTCTGGATGCAATTTCATTTCTCTCAACAAAACATCTATAATCGCTTTTCGATTCCAGTGGGCATATTCTTGAGCAATCTTCATATCATGAATATAATCATCTAAAAGATTTCCTTCACAATAAGCTAACTCATACGGAACTTTTGATAATTCGCTTAATTCAGAACTCTCATATTTCCATTCAGAAAGCAGATTATTCAGTTCTTTCTGTTTTCCCGCTTTCTTTATATCCTCTATAAATTTTTTTCGAGCCTCTTTCTCAAGCTCTTTATAAACATTTCCAGTATGACTAAGAGTCTCGTATGCCCGGTTTTGATAATATTCTGCGATATCCTTTCCAACTCTGCGACTACCGGTATGTACAACTAAATACAGATTACCGTCCTCATCTTTATCAATCTCGATGAAGTGATTGCCTCCTCCAAGAGTTCCAACGCTGCACATTGCTACTGTTTCACTCACCCGGCAGTTAGTTTTTCCCAAACATCGAAGGGATCCCACTTCGATATTTTTTGCATATCTATGTTGCCCAGAACGGGTGCGAATGGTTCCTCCAGACGGGATCTCGTTTCGTATAATACTATCAATCTTAGGAAGTTCCAACCTTTTTTCCTTCAATTTTACCGTATACATTCCGCATCCAACATCAACTCCAACAAGATTTGGGATTACCTTATCCTTTATTTCCATTGTGGTTCCAATTACACAACCAGCGCCTGCATGACAATTTCCGGTAATAAATGTGACTCCATTTTGACGTGCAACAAAAAAAGACGTTTCACATTCTATACAATACACATTTCCATTATAATTCATTTTTCTTTTTTCGATTTTTCTATGATTAAAACCAGATTTTGAATGTATAAATGCAGCCTCATTTATCTTATTAAGATAAAGTATTTTGTGCCATTCGTTGTCGAAATTTGTTTTTCTTATTCGTTCTTTTCGTATAGCCATATTATTATTTATACAAAATACAGCTTGAGCTATATCTATACTCCTTTCATTAATGGAGGAAAAACGATAGCCTCTTTTGTTTATATATGCTTCATAATCTCCATCTACTTGTATTAGCTCTTCTACAAATATATTTGATTGATTTTTATCTAGAAACAAAAAATCGTATGGAAACTCTTTTTCATAATTCATCTTCTTTAATATTCGATCACTTGATTCGGTATTTATTATAATTGATGTATTCCCTTTTCTATCTGGACTCCTTTTATATTGTAACTTATAGTCGTCAAGTAATGTGCAGATTCTTTTAATTTTCCGTTCTTTTCCTAAGGAGAAGGCGATTCTATAGTTCCCGTTCCCATTATTTCTCTTTAAGGAAGCATCACCTACAATCCAACATATTAATTGAATCTCTAAATCACTGTATTTTTTTAATGGATTTTTAATCCCATCCGCAAAAAATACATAATCAGAAAGCGTAGTTATTGCTTCTATAGACTCTGCTTTTACGACTCCTTTTTTTAAAAGCATCCTATGTTTTTCAGTTGCACATATTGAAAAATTAGACTGTTTACAATAAAACTCGAAAACTGTTTCATCATCTCTTAGTGGACGAGTTATGATATATTTAGGATTACTAAATATAATCTGTTTTGTATCAGGGTCATAATTAGCCACTAAATCTTCATACTTAAGATCTGATAATTTTATAAAGCCTTTTGTTGTAAGAACCTCTGTAAAATCTGGTAAACAATCCGGCATGATCCTGATCTTTAATCCTTTTAAACTTTCTTGATTCAATAAATTCAAAAGCTGTGAAACACATGCCTCATCTGCGTTGTCTGTAAATACCTTGCAGGAATTATATTTGCCTCTTAATTCAAACATATTTCAAACTCCTTTTCTTCTTTTTCAATTGTAAAATGTTAAAAAAAAATCATCCATAACATAAGATTAAAATAGTAAGAGGGCATGTCAGCAAACATACCCTCCTAATTTATTTTTTTGCACCATCAGAACCTACCTGGAAACCGTCTGGAGTCTTAGAATTTATCAACATCTTCCCATCATTTCCAAAATAGTATTCTTTCCCTTTCCAGCTTTTCCATTCATCCTGAATCATATACCCATCTTCATCAAACCAATACCAATCTTCTCCAATTTGCATCCAGTTCCCTTGAGGCATCATTCCATCATCCATCCGATACCAATAACGTCCATTTTCCTGTTGCCAGCCTCCATTTAAAATATTACGGTTTGCACTTGGCCCACTTTCTACATCTACAATTTCATACTCTATAGCATATTTTTCTTTAAACCGAGCTGCCTGCGCCTCATTAATTGTGATTGTATCAGATTCCGTTCGTTTACTGCTTTCTCCATCATAATCCTTTGCCCGAACTGTGTAATAATAAGAGCCAGGTTTCGTCATTAAAGGATAAAAGTTAAACTTAGTGGATGTTGTTTCATATGTTTTCCCTGTTGACTTCCCATCACGGTAAAGCCTTACCTCATAGACTTCTGCATTGTCAGCTTTTTCCCAAACCGCAAATCCCTCTTCATTCCAATAGGCTGTCTCTACCATTCGGACTTTCGTTTTTATCCCAGGGAGCTGCACCGTTAACACTAAAGTTTTTCCTGAATCCTTTCGGGATGCCTTTGTACAATTTGCTTCTAGCCCAGACACTTTGATATTTTTCTTTGACATCGTATTAAAATAGTAATCATCAGATGCAGATAATGTAATTTCACAGGTAACAGGCTCGGCTTTTTTCTTATTTGTAGTTGAAACTTTTTTTGTTGTTTTCGCAGAAGAAGCTCCTGGTCCGCCTGTTTCATCCTGGTCATCCATCTCCTCATCTGATAAATCAGGATCCATTTCCTTTCCATCAAGCCCAATCGTAATTTCATAGTCATCCACAGAATAATTCTTGCTTTTTGATGTGATATCAAGTTCAGGTAAATCGCTGAAATCATCCTCTTCTATATCAATCTTCAGATTAATATTACTAATTTTTGTATCACATAGGGCAGAAAACGGGATCGCAAACACCAATAAAACAATTAAAAATAGAAACTTCTTTTTCTTCATAATAAGATTCTCCTTTATTTTTTGATCTGAAAATAATATGAAAGAACATATCTTTTTCCATATTAAAAAATAAAGATCAACCCAAATAAAAAAAAGTGCCTTTCAGCACTTTTTGTTCCCAAGCAACAACTCAAGCTTTTTGCATTTTTCCTCCAAAAGGTTTTTTCGTCTTAAGATATTCTCGTCCGTTTCGTCACCACACAGTTCCCACCATATCCAGTCAGAAAGATTTTTTCTGATATCTGACACAAGTTCCTTTGCTAATGCCTGGAGTATTTCATTTGGATGGCAGTACTTATCCAAACCAAGTACCAAGGGATCTATTTGTTCTAATTTTATCTGTGCTTTTTTTGTGTCAATGGCATATAGGCAGTTATCAAATTGTATAAGCCCAAAAGAATATTCTTCTGCATCAAACGTGAGATTAAAGCTTACTCCCAGCTTATTGCCTATTGAAAAGTAATTTAAAAAAGCATCCAAACAGTCTACAGGGACATCTTTAATATAGCTGGCAGATCCAAGAAGCATATCTCCTACCCAAACATGTGTCCACCCTATCAATGGTTTCTCAAGCATTGCTACTCCTTCCTACACGCCTGTAATTAACCCACAACGATTCTCTTTTTCTCTGTAGACAACACCTATACATCCTGTATCGGAGTTTAGAAATAAATGAAAATTGGAACCAAATTTCTTCATCCTCTGAAGAGCTTCCTCGGTAGAGCATTCCTCCAAAAATATGATCTTTTCTTTTATTGATGTGGACTCTTCTCCCATTTCGTCTGCATTTTTCTCATAAACAGAAGGAATTCTCTTTTTATCAATTATTGTTTCTTTATATTTTCTAATCTGTCTTTCCAATGCATCCTCAGCCATGTCAATCGCCGTATACAGATCTTTAGAACGTTTTTCTACCCGGATAACCTTTTTGTTTTCCAAATATATAGTAATCTCGACTATCTGGTCGCTCTTTACGGTTCTGATCATAACATTACATGGAGTACCAGCCTTTAATATCTCATACTTGTTAAATTTCGTTAATGATTCCATGATTTTTGTATGCATTCCATCTGTGATCTTTATATTTTTTCCATTAATCTTAATATCCATATGATTCTCCTTCTGTATGTTTTATATGAATATAATGCAATTTTTTAACAAAAATAAAAAACCAGCTAAAAACTGGCTTTTTACTGTTTCTTATGGTTTGCAACTTCCACATGGAATATATCCTTGTAAGACTGCTTCCTCTCTTGTCCCGTAGAAGTCTTCCCGATTTGATACTTTCATTGTTTCTACACTTTCACAATCTGATCGATGGAATTTTTTTGAGTTGAGATTTAACACATAATAGCCTTCCATTTTACCTTCTTGTAATTGGCTGCCTTCTTTATTTTCTTCTTCTATCAGTGATAGTGTTTCATTTATATCTTCCTTTTCCTTTATGTCTTCTAACTCCCAGCTTTCTCCGGTTGCATAGTTAATTTCAATGCCAGGCTGAACATTATATACAAAAACATTATAAAGAATCCCAGCACCATCGTCTTCAACGGACTTTGCTTCCATTAATACTCCCTTTGATACAAGATTATCTCCTTCATACATTGGCGTAACACGATAAAGTACATGATTCCCAGTTTCTTTCACATAATCGGCCACCATATTCTCAAATGGCAGCATCCCTTGTATATTAAGATATCTGGTGCCTGTAATAAGATTTTTCTCATTCGCATTCTCTCCCGAAAGCTGATAACCAATCAAATGGCATCTATTATAAAGATACTTCCCATCCACAATATCATATTTTATCGTATGCCATCCAGATGGTTTGATTTGTCCTATTTGTCCTCGCTCTTCACTCGGCATTAAATCTAATCCAATATTTGCATATGCAACACCACATCTACCATTCTGATCAAGGTCACTATACATTTCAAAAGAGTGCTCTGTCATTTCATCTTCTGTAAAATATGGAACATTATTATTTACTGAAACATAAGGATTTCCTGAATATTCTGGGAATTCATCTAATGAGTTTCCGGTATCGCCAAAACTCAAGTCTTCATTATTTTGAATCTCCTCATTCAATACAGGATTCTCGATAATTGGTTGATCCAAATTATTTCCGTTAACACAGGCTGTACAAAGTACTATAAGAGTAATCAAAAAACTATATAAAAAATTTTTTCTCTTCATCTATTCCTCCAGTTTAAAATCGTTCATAAGTTTCTATTAAAATCTCTTTATGAGATGAACCTTTGAGTATTTCGGTACTAGCAAGGCAAAAATTATCTAATTTGAAATTGAAATAGACATCAGCCGGATAGACACGTTCCCATCTAAATACTATAACTTTTTTAACTTTTTCATGGCACCTATCTAATCTAATGTTCTCAATAAAGCAAATATCGTCTTCATCTAAATCAAAGAAATTTTCCGTAATTTTAATTTGTTTTTGTTGATCTTCACGAAATAATTGCGCACTATAATCATTTATCCATAATGGCTTACCTTTTGCATATTCTAACATCTTTTTGATGACTTCTTGATCCTGACTTTGTCTTCTTCCGTTGAAGATCATTCCATTTTTTTCATCCATACAAACAATGATTATCAAAACCAGCCTCCTCTGTGCTTCTTCCAATATTATCATGTGATTATTTCTTTTTGAAAAAAGGCCTTTGGCCTTTCTTATGTCTAATTTACTATTATAGCATTTTCTTTTACATATTTCCAGTCATATTGGAAGGTACAAGGTTCTATATATTTAAACGGAGTAATTTCTTTATAGTTTTCTTTTTTCAGCTTTTCCACAGCCTCTTTAATTCGATCTTTTTCTTTTCCTACATTTATAAGATATGGAATTCCTTTGTAAAAATTGTTCCCTTCCTGATCCAGACAGGCAATTGCATATCTTAAATTATTGGATGTTTCTGGTAAATTAAATCTTGCCCACTTTGTCCCATCTTCTAAAGTCCATATCCCATTTGTTCGCACATCAGCAACAACAGGATTTTCAGACCTTCCATATAGGCAGATATATCCTCCAAAATAAACATCTCTTACTCCATTATCCACATATGAAGTTGGACACTCTTTACAAAATAAAACATATTCATTTAATTCCGGTAAATCTACTCCAGCCTCCATATTTGCTTTATAATTAAAATTATGGTTATATCCTTTTATTTCTTTCCATTCTAACATTTCGTTTCCTCCTTCTTTTCGATAAGTTTATTTCTCGAACCTAACTGGTTCGGTATTAAAGTTAAGAACATAATCAATTCCATACCGATATGCATACAACAATTTTCGGCTCCATAAGCTGCTATATAATCCGATTGATAACCATGGATGAATCTCAAGAAGAAACGTTCCTCTTTCGTTAATCGCAATATCCATGGTATATGCTCTTGGACAATCTTTCTGCATGGAATAAATATTTATCATCTTTCTTATAAGCGTTATATCCGGAAATATACATGGATCTCCATTATAATTTGCAATAGCCTCGATTTCATTATCCATCACATAGATCCTATATTCAGATAAGATGCTTACAACTTCTGACACTTGATATAAATGATTCGGATCCAGATGCAGTGCTGCATCATGTGCTTCTTCCTGATGACTCCAAATATTGCTTGCAAAAAACCTTTCACACTCAATTTCTCCAGAGAATTTTTTAAGTCTTGAAACATCTTTTAAGAAAATATGGCCTGTCTTTGGGATTTTCTCTTTATCCACAATGGAATAGTTTCTCTTTAAAAACTCCTCTTTTCTCAAGGACAATGGAACCTCAATTGGATTTATATGATGAATTCCGTGCAAAGTTTTCAGCCAGCTTTCCACAAAGTCAATTGTTCCTACTGGGATTGCAGTCTTAATATATCTTGGATATTCTACATCTGGACTAAAATCTTCTTTTTTATAATGGATATATTCATCCATTATCCGATTCTGCTCAAGGATACCTTGGACAATAAAGGGTTCTAAATCTAATTTTTTTTCCTTTTGTAATATAAAAAACATAATTGATCCTCAGTCTTTCTATCAATATCTTATATTGCGTTTCACTTTTTAATGGATTACACACTTTCCTCTTTTTCTAATAATTCTGTTACAAATACAAAATCATTTATAAAATCCTGAATCCTTGCTTTTATTTTTAGAGATTTTATACTATCTGATTCCTCATGCAGGGATGAGCTCAGAATATCGTTTTCTTTTACTTTTTCATCAGTAAAAAAATCCATATTACAATGCAAAACATTGCAAATTAGAGAAAAATCAAACTCATCAATTTGCTCCAACACAATCCTGTCTTGTATTATTGCATCAATTACTTCTTTTTCCATGAAGGATTTCTCTGCTACATCAGTTACTGTCAGATCTAACATCTTCATTCTGTTCGACAGTTCTTTTCCGATATATCGCATATAAAGCAGCTCCTTTCTACTTATAAAATTTCATTCAGTTCATTCTTTATAAATATATCCGAAATCCTGATTATCCCTAATCAATCTTATCCAACAGTTTCCTGGATTCTTTTCTTTCTCATACCAATCTACACTTTTATGCAAATACTGCATCACGAAAGTTCTAAGAGTCGTACCATGTGTGAAAATAAATAATGTATCAATATCATGCTTTTCATAATCACGCCTAATCGTTCCAAAAAAATCCTTGACCCGGATAGCTACATCAAACGGGCTCTCTCCCATCGGAGTCCGTGCGTAAAACTTCCCTCTCTGAGATCGAAAACGTTCCCAACACGCAAATTCATTTGGATAACATTGTCCATATAACTCTTCAGGCACTGAATCAAAAAGTCCAAATTGCTGTTCCACTAACCGGATATCCTCTCTGATATCAACTCCATGTTCCTCGAAATCCATGATTTTATTAAATTCTTTCATTGTCTGAGTTGTACGCATATATGGGCTATACCAAACTCTTTCATTCTTAATAAGAAATGGATGACCACTTATGTATTCCTTTAACGCCTCCGCACTTCTTCTTGCTTGATCCTTCCCTTTCTCTGTAAGATAAACCTGATGATCAGCCATTTTAAGAAGGTTGTTTTCTCCAGTATTCTGTACAGATTCACCATGACGAATTAAAAAAATATTCATACCAATTTCTCCTTTTTTCTTTTTTTTATAGTATGGCTGTTTTTGTACATAACAAAAGCAGCTATTATGACGATAGCTGCTTTTTCTTACCTCCAATCAATCCCTCTTTTTTCACATGCCCTTCTTGCCGCTTTTGTTGCATCATTATCTGGATGCCCAAAACGCGCATTTTCTATTAAGCGTTCTTCCCTCGTTTTAGGAATAATAATTCCTTCCTGTACTAGCTTTTTATATTCTGCTTTTGCTTTCTTACGATTTTCGCTATATTGATTGGCATGAATATCAGCATCTTTTTCAAGTTTCTTTTGCTGGCGTTGTGTAAGCCCATGTGGGATTCTTAATTTATCCAACATATAGTCTGAAAAAGGTGAATCAAACCCTTTTAGTCCTAGATACTCATCCATGATCATTTTGTTCTGATTTGTAATTCCTTTCGCTTTATCCATCAGGACTCCTTTCATCCTTCCATATTGTAGCAGCCCATATGTTGCTTGTTTCACTTGGGATGCTTCCAAATCTTGTCATATTCCCATTTATATCCTGAGCCTCAGGAATGACTCGCATGTATTCAAGCCTCCTGCTTTCTTTTCCATTCAAAAAATCCAATCCCTCTGCATATGCTAACAAATCATGAAGGCGTTTTGAACCATCTAATTTATAACTTTGAATCCATTCATCTTTCCAGATTCCAGATATAGTATTTTTTTTATCATGACAGACATTTTTCCCGACAAGAAGCATCTGTTTGAAATTTTTACTCTGAAGTACACAAACCGTACTTGTTACGTCCATGCAGAAATTAAAGGTCCTAACATGAGTTTTATCTTTAAATTTTTTCAACTGTTTGTCTGGGTCTACGATATTTGATCCAACAAAGCCTCCATTTGCTACAATCAAATCAACCTTATTCATGATTAAATATCTAGCAGTGCTAGTGAATGCTCCACCGATAAAAATTGCTTTACATGGAGGGATTGATTTAAAGATTTCAATTCCCATTTCTTTTATTTGCTGCACACGTTCCCAATCCTCTTTTGTCTTTGGTGGAGGGTCCAAAACAACACCCTTCAATCTTTCACTTCTATTTAAAAATTCAACTCCAATAAGATCATCAATGTCTTGTGCCACTTCACAGACACATATAATATCTTTTTCTATCATTTATTATTCTCCTTGTGTTACGGATAAGGAACGCTCATATTCTCCATAACAGAAATATAAGAATATTCCAATCACTATTTTTACCTCATCCCAAATGATTTTTTATTATCTCCATATATTTTTCAAGTTCTTTATTTGCTGCCCAGTACCTTTCTGCATAAACATCTTGTAATTTTTCTTCTGTTTCCTGACTATATAGATATGAAAAATGCCTTAAACGAATACATTCACGGCATGCATTATGAAAAATTTTTGCATTACAAAAGTCATGAAATATAGAATCATTCTGCTCCGCAAAGTAGGTATAAGCAGAATCAATAAAAGCCCGACAGGAACTAATTATTACTTCCACATCCTCTTGATTCATTGATTCTTTTGCATTATCGTACAATGACAGACATCTTTTTGCCTGTGTTATCTTTTTCTCGCTCATAACATTCAATTATCTCCATATTTTTTTCTTAGTTCCTCATACAATTCCCGTTCCTTCTTTTCTTTAGACTTTGTTTCTTCTCTATCTTTTTCTTCTTTTAATTCTTGATAGATTTTTAAGAAGTAATCCTCATAGTCTTCTCGAAAAAAATCTTCCATTTTGATTTCCATAACACCAATCTCATCATTTTCACAATCGATACCAACCATAGAAACGAAATCTTTTGTTACTGTAATCTGGTTATGAGACATATATATTGCCGGATAGAAGTCGCGGTAATCGGTATATCGATATTGACCGCTTCTGCTAATCCTGATCAGAAACTGATTCTTCTTAAAAAACTCCGTAAATTTCAGCAGTCTTTCTTCCCATAAACATTCTTCCTGTTTGAATTCACGCTTTGCTGCTTTCAATCTGTCTAATTTTTCTTTGTAAACCTTGTAATCTAACATTTTTCCTCCTTATTAACATGGATTGGAATAACCATAATCTTTTTACAGCCTTCTGGTGTTCGAGCTAATCCTTTGTGGCTTACTCTCTCGCCCGAGGAAACAATATAGGCCTCTACACTTCCAGCAGGATCATAGTATTCTGTCTTCATGCACAGTACCTTTTCTCCATCTGTCAGTAAATAAAACAGGCCTGGAGGACAATCATACAGGTTCGTTATTGGTTCCTCATAAAAATCAATTTTATCTTTTTCCTGTCCCAATCGTTCTTTTGTCAACATAATAGACCTTTTGTTGATGTCACATCCAAGATAATTTCTTCTCATCTGATGAGCTGCCACACAGGTTGTTCCGCTTCCAAGAAAGAAATCTGCTACTAAATCGCCTGGTTTACTACTAATCTCAATCACTCTTTTTACATACTCGATTGGTTTTTGTCCTTCATAACCGACCTTTTCATTGAACTTATCATTCTGGTTCAATGCCTCAAGTGTCCATACATCGGTATATTTATTGGCTACATATTCATTAATCTTATGATCTGGCTTTGCATAAAACAGCATGCTTTCATGAGCAGACTGAAGCTTTCTATCGCTGATATTCTTCCAGCTTCCCTGGTTCCATATGATTTCATTACGGAACGAATCAATCCCAAAAACTTTATCCAGTTCCACTCGAAGATAATGGATCAACCGGTAATTGCAATGCAGATATACCGCTCCTGTTTTCTTTAATATTCTCCACATTTCTATAAGCCTTGGTTCATACCATTCCATTGCCTCTACTGCATTCCCAAGTTTGTCTTCATAATCATCGAAAGTTCTTCCTGTATTGTACAAAATATCGCAAAATATCAGATCTACGGATTCATCCGGAAGAATTTTTAACAACTCAAGATTATCCATACAAAACAGCTTATCATTTAGACTTATTCCTAGCATTTCATTTCTCCTTTTTTCATTTTTCTTTCTTATAATGTCTTATTTTCCTTTTTTACAATAAAAAAATGCAGGAATCTGTCCTTTCGACATCTTATTCCCGCATTTCGTTTTTAGATACAAACTATTTAGTTTTTAACAATATCATTAATGTAATCTACATTTAGGTCCATCAAATCAGCTATCTCATTAATTGATTTTCCTTTTGCAAACATCTTCAGGACAAATTCTTTTTCGGCCTGCTTATGTCCTTGCTTTAAACCTTGCTGTAAACCTTGCTGTAAACCTTTTTCGATACTTGTTTCTACCAGATATGCACCCAGTCCACTCATTTTTTCTAAGTCCTCCTTTACATTCTTAATTTCGAAACCAATATTTGTCAATCTTTCTATCTTTTCTTTATATGACAATTCCGGACTAAACAGCCCGTACAATAAATCCAAGATATATTCTTTTGTGATTTCGTCTTTTTTTCCTAATCTTATTATGACAGTCTCGATCAGGTTGTAATCCTTTTCTTGAATATCATACTTACCAACAAGGTCCTTTTTCTCCATGCAATACCTTGTAATCGTATTAGCCTTATAATCAGGCGCGTTAAAACAAATCCATATGGAATATACTTTGTCCAAAACTCCATAATTCGTATTTTCGGTAATATCTCCAATTTCAGCAGCGAGCATCCTTGCTCCATAATACATTGCCCTTTTTTCGATCGGATATCCTGGATCAAACTTTTTCTGGCCTTCGATATCAATCTCTAAATTGATTAACATATTACCTGATTCTTTTTTATGCTTATATTTTTCTTTTTTGTAGACTGCTGGAGCTTTCGCCTGAAATCTAACATCGTATTTTATGGTACCTTCGTTGATACTGGAATCTTCTTCAGATGCTCCTGTAATATTAGACAGGTTTTTCTCCACAGCTACGGTTTGGCTGATCGTATCTGGTTCAATGTACTTGTTTGCAATGTCTTCTACACTGCAATCATTATACTCACAAACCACAGCCTTTAAAATATTTGCCAGAACCATCCTATCCTTCAGGATGTTCTTGCAGCTTGCATCATATTGAGATTCATTTCCCGACGCAAACAATGAATTTTGTAATCCTTTGCTTATATCCAAAGCAATACCTCCTATCTGCTTAAAAATAGACAGGAAGTCAATTCTCCCTGTCTTATAACAGGGAGTAAGCTCTCCATTATTCTGTTATCATTCTTATAATGGAGTTATTATACTAATTATAACTTTATGTAACCTGTTTATCAACATCAATTTTATGTAGATTTCCCGTTATCCTTTTCATTATTTTCACATTCTAAGTCTGAATATTTGATTGAAGAAAAGGAGAGAATTTATGTTAATTCCATATGTTGTTGAAAGTACTGGCAGAGGCGAGCGTTCCTATGATATCTATTCCAGACTGTTGAATCAGCGAATTATTTTTCTTGGAGAAGAGGTGACTGATGCCTCCGCAAATGTAATCGTTGCACAGATGCTGCATCTTGAAGCGGAAGATCCAAATAAGGATATTTACTTTTACATCAATAGTCCCGGAGGCTCTGTAACTGCAGGGATGGCAATCTATGACACTATGAACTACATTAAATGTGATGTTTCTACCGTTTGCATGGGTCTGGCTGCAAGTATGGGCGCATTCCTTCTTTCCGGAGGAAAAAAAGGCAAACGTATCGCTCTTCCTAATGCAGAAATCATGATCCATCAGCCTTCTGGAGGCGCCAGAGGGCAGGCTACCGAGATTCAGATCGCAGCGGAAAATATTCTCCGTACCAGGAAGAAACTGAATGAGATTCTGGCTGCCAACACTGGCCAGGATTATGATACGATCTGCCGTGATACAGAGCGTGATAACTTTATGACAGCACAAGAGGCACTGAAGTATGGATTGATCGATAAGATTGTTGATCACAGATAAATAAAAAAGGAGGGAGACCTCCTTTTTCATATTACTTATTGCTACGTGAACTTGAGCTGCGGCTTAAAATCCTGATAAAAATATTGATGACATCCAGATACAGCTGAGTTGCCGTAATCACCGCAAACTTAACGGTTTTCGGATATTCCATTCCTTTTGCCCAATCATAGCCGATATAAATGGTAAATAAACCAA